>JANODS010001066.1:0-1181 GCA_031412835.1 Acidobacteriota bacterium
GAGAAGGCCCGGTACGACAAGATGTTGGGCCACGACGAAATTCGGCACATGATTACCGCCATTGGTACGGGGATTGGGGTCGCAGACTTCGATATGACCCGGCTGCGGTATCACAAGATCATCATCATGACCGACGCGGACGTCGACGGTTCGCATATCCGTACGTTGTTGCTCACGTTCTTCTTCCGGCATATGCAGGAGTTGATTACGCGCGGACACGTGTACGTCGCGCAGCCCCCGCTGTATCGGATTAAGAAGGGCAAGAGCGAGAAGTACATCAAGGACGACAAAGAGTTCACCAAGGAGATTCTGCGCCGGGCCACCGAAAACATGACGGTGGAATACGGCGAAGACAAGCTGGATGGGGCGGAGTTGCGGAACTTCCTACTGTCGCTCGACGAGCATCAGTTGCTGGTGAAGCGGTTAGAACGGCGGGTGCGTGATCCACGAGTGGTGGAGGTGTTGGCGCGACCGGATTTGCCGCTGGATACGAAGGCGGACTTCCAGGACCGTGCGAACGTCGAAGCGTTGTATAACCCGTTAGTGGAAGCAAAGGTTCCGGGCTTGCAGTTGAAGCAGGACGAGTTGCACGCGGCGTGGTCGGTTACCTTCTTTGACCCGACGAATGCGGAGCGGGAAGTGGGCGTGGACTTGGCGGTGATTCCGGAGTATCGGAGATTGCGGACGTTGGCCAAGCAGTTGGCGAAGTACAACGCGCCGCCGTTTCTTGTGACGAAGGGCGAGCGGAAGGAGACCAAGAAGAACTGGTCGGAGCTGCTCGATTACCTGAAGTCGGAAGGGATGCGGGATGCGTCGGTGACCCGTTACAAGGGGCTGGGCGAGATGAACGCCGAGCAGCTTTGGGAGACGACGATGAACCCCGAGGCGCGGACGTTGCTGCGGGTTGATTTGGCGGATTTGGTGGAAGCGGACACGATTTTCTCGACGCTGATGGGCGAGGACGTGGAGCAGCGGCGGAAGTTCATTGAGGACAATGCCCTTGATGTTCGGAACTTGGATATCTAGTGGAGTAAAACCCGATGAGTCGGTGGATCGTCCGTAAGGGCACCATCGACTCTGAGGGTGATGGTTGAGCAGGACGAGGGGAATCGACGGATCTGTGGTGGGTGCCGATTTAGATGTCGCTGCCGCTTGGCGATGACGGGCGGTAGGCAGGGGAG
>JANODS010001067.1:0-1049 GCA_031412835.1 Acidobacteriota bacterium
CTTCTGGATGGACTGGAACTCGGGCGTTCCGACGGGCTTGGCAACGGGCTGGGAGTTTTCGTGCGCCAACTATCAGAACCCCAATCAGAACGACCGAGCGTGGTTCAACAACACGCGGAGTTGTTACAGCCAGCGGGCTCCGTTTACTTTTCGGCAGTTACCGGCGCGGCACGGAAATATTACGGACCCGACGGCGGTGCAGTTTAATATGGCGTTGGCGAAGAAGATTACCTTTACCGAGCGGCTGAGCATGGAGCTTCGGGGGGAGGCGTTCAACGCCTTCAACACGCCGATTCGGCAGGGGCCGAACACGGACCCAAATAGCGCGCAGTTTGGCGTGTTGCCGGTGGCGCAGTTCAACTTTCCGCGGAACATTCAGATTGGAGCACGGTTCCGATTCTAGAGAGAGAGTAGAAAGCGTTCGACGGCGTCGATGCCCTGGTGGAAGTTCGGTAGGTGGAACTTCTCGTTGGGGGAGTGGCAGTTGTCGTCTGGGAGGCCAAAACCCATCAGGATGCTGGGGATGCCGAGGGAACGCTGGAAGAGGCCGACGATGGGGATGGAGCCGCCGGACCGGATATAGACGGTCTGGCGGCCGAAGGTTTCCGTGAGAGCGGCGGCGGCTTTGGCGATGAGCGGATGGTTGGGATCGACGAGAGACGGCGGGGCGGCGTGATGGAGGCGGAATTCGGCGGCGACGCCGGCGGGGGTGGCGGCGGCGATGGCGGCGCGGAGTTGGTCGACGGATTTTAGGGGGTCCTGGTCGGGGACGAGGCGGGTGCTGATTTTGGCGTAGGCTTGGGCGGGGATGACGGTTTTGCCGCCTTCGCCGATGAAGCCACCGACGATGCCGTGGACCTCAAGAGTTGGGCGGGCCCAGGTGCGCAGGAAGACGCCGAAGCCGGGTTCGCCGGTGAGGGCGGGGGAGCCGACTTCGGTGCGGCGGTAGTGTTCCTCGTCGAAGGGGAGGCTGGCCCAGGCGGCGAGCTCTTCGGGAGAGGGCGGGCGGACGGCGTCGTAGAAGCCGGGGATGAGGAGGTGGCCATCGC
>JANODS010001068.1:0-2128 GCA_031412835.1 Acidobacteriota bacterium
AACTCCATCGTCCCCACCAGCGACCCAAACACCCCGCCCCGCTCGATATCCGCCACCAAGATCGCCGCCGCTGGCCCCCCCACCCCCCCCCCCAAAAATTTTTTTTTGGCCCCCCCCCAAAAAAACAAAACCCCCCCAGACCTTCCCCTGCACCACCACCTGGCTCCCCGTTGCCGAATTCGGCTTCAACAACACCGGGTTCATATCCGCCATGGGCGGCAATCCACACGCCTCCGCCTGCATCGCCTGAGCCCGTCCAATCTCGCCGCCCTCGATACACGGGTAAGCGTTGTTCGACATGTTCTGCGCCTTGAACGGAGCCACGCTAACCCCTCGCCGCCACAGCACCCGGCACAACGCGGCCGTAAACCAAGTCTTACCGACGTGTGACGCCGTCCCGCCCACAAACAGTGCTTTCCTCATTCCGCCGTCCACACTCTAACTCCCTCCCGCACCGCCTCCAACGCCGCCCGTCCCACCGCCGCTCCCACCGCCGTATGCTTCCCCGCATACTCTTCTCGCGCCCCGCCCACCGGCCAAGCCACCGCCAAATAGTCCGTCCCCGGCCCCGTCGCCGCCCCCCCGCGTCGCCGACGCAAAATTCCCCCTTCCAACACCGCCGCCGCCTTAGCCTCCGACACCAAAGCCAACGCCTCCAACGCCCCCTCCACCGTCAACCCCACCGAGCAACAAACCAACAAGTTAATCGTCCCCGGCCCCTCCACCAACGGCCCCGTCGTATCCCCCACCCGCAGCGAGTTACTCAATCCCACCGTCCCCACCGCCCAAGCCCGCACCTCCCCTTCAACGGCCTCGGCCTCGACAAATTTCCCAAACCGCCGACTAGTCATAAAGCCCACCGCCCCCGCCCAGCCCTCCGCATGCATCGCCCCCGCTAACTCCACCCGCTCCCCATACTGTAAGTAAAACCAAACAACTTCTAAAGTCCGTTGCCACCCCCCGTTCACCATCGCCCAACTGACAATATTCCATGGCTCCGCGAAGCGCGCGTGTAACCACCGCCCGCCTCGCGTCTCCAACGTGTATGGTTTCCCTACCAAGCCCGCGACCACTTCGGCCCCGGTGTCGATTCATCCCGCAACCGAGCGTCTTTCCCGGCCTCTTTCTCTATCTGCCGCCCAAACAACCACAGCAAATCCGACAACCGATTCAGATACCGCACCACATTCGGCTGCACCACCAAACCGCCTTCAATCAGCCCCACCACCAGCCGCTCCGCCCGCCTGCAAATCGTTCGCGCCACGTCAATCGTTGCCGAAGCGGCGTCCTCTCCCGGCAACGTCCAATCGTCCAACATACCCGGAATCGCCTCAATCGCGTGTACATGCGCCGTCAAAGCGTCCACCATCGCGTCCTCCACCACCGGAATCCCTTTCGGGCTCTCCGGCGGCGTCGAAATCGCCGAAGCCACTTTGAACAGCTCTTTCTGAATCCGTTTCGTCGCCGCCTTCAGCTCCTCATTCGGGCAGATCGCCCGCGCCAAACCCATCATCGAGATTAATTCGTCCAGCGTCCCAAACGATTCCACTCGCGGCGAAGATTTCGAAACCCGAATCCCCCCCGACAATCCCGTCTGGCCGCCATCTCCACGCATCGTTGCAATTGACATATCTAAACGCTCCTAACGAAACAAAACCTGTAAACCAACCAACCCCGTCGCCCCCGCGCCCTGAAAGCCGTTCTCATAGTAAGTCCGGTTCAGGATCTGATCCCCTTTCCCATACAGCCGCACGGTGTAACCATCCGCCCGCACCAAATCTCGGCTCAAAACAACATCCAACTTAGTCAACCCCGGATACAAAAACGCCCGGCTCCGCCCCCCCGCAAACAGCGCGTTGTGATACGCCGAACTCCGAAAGAAGTCCACCGTCACCTCCGTCCGCTTCCCCAATTGCTGGTTCACCATCGAAGACCAAGAGTGCTTGGGAACACTCAAAGCCCCCCAAAAGCCCCGTACCGCCAAATCCTGATCCGTATCTGCATTCACATACCAATACGAGCTCCGCAGCATCGTCCCTCGCACCGGCTTCAACTCCGCCGTCGACTCCATGCCCCGCGAAATCCCTCCCGCCCCGTTGTAATATCCCGATGTCCGGCCAAACAAATC
>JANODS010001069.1:0-1804 GCA_031412835.1 Acidobacteriota bacterium
GATCCTGGCTCGCTTCGATTTTCTCGATTCTAACCGCAAGATCCTTATGGGTGGCACCGATCTCCCGAAGCCTTATGAAGGCGCGGACGATAAGAATGCTCATTTGAACGGCCCGCTTGCTTTTGAGCACAGCGGAGAGCATAGCGACCCCGTGCTCGGTGAACATGTAGGGTAAGTATCGTCGGCCGCCCCAACTTGAGGTCACACTTTGTGATCTCAAGTTCTGAAATTCCTCTTCCGTAAGCTGAAACATGTCTTCCGGGAATCGAGCAGAATTTCGCTTAACTGCTTGAACGAGAGCACGCGTCTCTACTTGGTACAGATTGGCCAGGTCGGCGTCCACCATAACTTTCATGCCACGAATAACGTAAATCTGATGCTCTACGAACTCGGTCGGAACGATGGAAACCTCGATGCTTGAATGCTTCTTTATCATTGTTCTTATGGGGTTAAGTGGTTTAATCCTATCACCTAGAAGGAACTCGTCAATCTGGAAGTCTAAACGTCCAGACCTCCGATCAACGCTTGCATCCTACCTACTGGCTTTGAACAGTACCGGGCCTAAGCGTTCAATAAATTGGCGTGGGGTCACAATCTCGGTGCTCTCATGTCCCGAAGGAAAGTGCTTGATGTTCCCCGTAATCAAGAAATGCGCCTTCGCCGCATCAGCACATTCATAGAAAAGGTTGTCGTCCAGATCCGCAGCAAGCTCCAGTTTCCGCTTAGGTCTGACGATTCGACTGGTGGAACGGATGAGCCCCATCGCATTTTCAATTCGCTCAACGGAAAGCTTGAGCCGTGGCCGCCGAAGCACTTCTTCGTACTCCTCCAGCACCTCCGTCGAGACGTACATCATAATCCTTTTATTGGCGACCAGGTCAAGGATCGACGCAGGAAAGCCATTCTCGCTGAGGGCCGCTGATACGACCACGTTGGTGTCAACAACGACCCTGATCATGCCCCAATTTGCTTAGAGGTTCGCGCACGCTTCGCTCGGCGAACGGCCGCAATTTCGCGATCAATTTCGCTCATACTCAACGAGCTTGTGCCTTTCCGCTTCGCTTCGTCACGAATTTCTTGATAGGCCGCCGGGGTCGGCGCGATGTTTTTGATGTAGTCTTTGATTCCCATAATGATGACGCTTGGCTCGCCTCGACGATCCACCACAAAGCGCTCCCCCTGCTCGGAGGCGCGTTTAAGAATCTGTCCTAGCTGGGTACGAGCGTCAAGCGCTGAAATGACGTTGTTCATTGGTTTTTGTGATTGTTTGATAATGGTCTCCTCGACGAACTAATTAATTAGTTCAGTTAAATTGTAGCAAGTGGATGGAACCTGTCAAGGTAGACTTCCGAGAGTCTGAATGTCACCCGAAGTCGCCCTCGGGATCTTCGACCGGTTCCACCGTCGGGAGTGGCGATTCATTAACGTCATGTTCCGAAGGGAGATCCCGCGCTCGCCCACAAGAGCTCAAGGAACCCGCTTATGGACGACCTTCTTAGCCGTCGAGCAGGTTCTGGTAAGCCTTCGCTCAACTTTCCCTACGTCGCTCCGCAAGCGCTCGAATCTCGTCTCGCAGGGCGCGTATCTCTACTTGCAGCGCCATCAGTTGTGCTGAACCGGCCACCTCGGCTTTGGCATTCTCCGCGTCCCGGCCAACAAAGTAGGTAGCCAGCGTCGCCGTCACATAGCCAAAAACAGCGAACGCGTAGAGTGCCAGGAATACACACAATACCCGCCCTTCAATGGTCTGCGGCCAGTATTGTGAGCCCATTGTAGTCATCATCATGGCCGTCCACCACAACGC
>JANODS010001070.1:0-1833 GCA_031412835.1 Acidobacteriota bacterium
CGCCGAGCGCACCAGCGCCGCACTATCCACGCGGACCTATTGTGTCAGCCGTTCCGTGCGGCGGGAAATCATCGCCCTCAAGCTCTGCCCCGAAAACAAAGTATTCACGCTCGGTGCCGGCTCGTGCGCCGGAATCGATCTCCACCGTTTTCAGCCAATCACCGAACGCACCGCAGCGCGCACGGCGCTCGGCATCCCGGCGGACGCCATATTGGCCACCTTCATCGGGCGTCTAGCGAAAGACAAAGGAATCGGCGTCCTGGCCGACGCTTGGCCCGAGGTGACCCGGCGTCATCCGAACATGCACCTTTTGCTGGCCGGCGAGGATGATCCAACCGATCCCGTTCCGCCGGAAGCGCTCGCGCGACTTCGTCAGGAACCCACCGTCAAGATGGTGGGAAGCATCCGCTCGGCGGACATCCCGGCCATCTATGCCGCCTCCGACATTTGCGTATTGCCGACCTTTCGCGAGGGCTTGTCGCAGGTAAGCCTCGAAGCCGCCGCGATGGGAGTGCCCATCGTTGCGAGTCAGGTGCCGGGGCTCGATGCCGTACTCCATGGCGTGACCGGTTTGCTGGTTCCCCCCTTGGAACCCCTGCTACTTGCCGACGCGATTGTGAAGCTCGCCGCCGACCCCGCCCTACGCCGGGAGATGGGCCTGGCCGGCATCCACCACGTCCGCACGAACTTTTCCGAGCAACGGCTCAACAGCCTTTGGATGGCCGAGTACCAGCGCTTGGCGTCCACACTGAAGCTCGATTCCTTGGCCACCAGCTCCACCGTTTAACGCAAAGGCGACAACTAACTTTCCATGCTCTTCATCCTCCCACCCGTTCCCAAGCCCCTCGTCGTTTACGGCGCGGCTGGGCACGCGAAGGTCGTCTTCGACATCGCCAGGCGGCAGGGCGTCTATCAAATCGTCTGTGTGCTCGACCGGTACAAGCCGGTGGGCACATCGTGTGGCCCGCTGTTCGTCTCGGGAACCATGGAGCAGCTCCCCGAAATGCTGGTTCGCTTCCCCGGTCTCGAAATGATCGTCGCGATCGGCGATAACTGGGCCCGGGCGCGCATCACCCTGGAGATTCTTCAGATCTGTCCGGAGCTTCGCCTCGGCCTGCTGATCCATCCGTCCGCCCAGATTGGCGGTGACGTGAGCATCGGCGCGGGAACGGTCGTAGCGGCCGGAGCCATCATCAGTCCCTCCGCCAAGGTCGGCGGCGGATGCCTTCTGAACACTGGCTCGTCGCTCGATCACGACTCCGTCATGGGCCACTTTTCCAGCTTGGCCCCGGCGGCCGCGGTCGGCGGCGGGGTCCACATCGGGGCCTACACGAGCATCGGGATTGGTGCTTCGGTCATTCAAGAAATCACGATCGGCGAGCACGTGGTGGTGGGGGCCGGCGCGGTGGTGGTGCGAGATATTCCCGATTCCGTAGTGGCCTATGGGGTGCCGGCGCGCGCGGTCCACGAACGCGTGATCGGCGAACGGTACCTCGGCGATGGCACCGCCGCGGGCCGGAGTTAATCCAATGCAAACACTTTATCCTTTTACCAAACGCGCTTTGGACGTATTGATCTCGGCGACCGCCCTGATCGTCCTCGCGCCCGTGATGGCCGTAGTGGCGGTGCTGGTTCGCTGGAAACTCGGCAGCCCGGTGATCTTCCGCCACCCCCGCCCTGGCTATCAAGCGAAGACCTTCAACTGCATCAAGTTCCGAACCATGACGAACGAGCGGGATGCGCAGGGGCAGCTTCTGAAAGAAGAGATTCGGCTAACCGCCTTCGGAAAATTGCTCCGCCGCGCCAGTCTCGACGAGCTGCCGCAGTTGTGGA
>JANODS010001071.1:0-1251 GCA_031412835.1 Acidobacteriota bacterium
GTTCGGGATGCTTCGGGTGCTGTTGTCCCCGGGGCCGACGTCTTGGTCGCTAACGAATCGAAGGGTATTCGCCGCCCGCTTACCACCAACGAGGCCGGTGTTTTCACCGCCCCCGCCCTAGTGCCGGCGTCTGGCTACTCTGTAGTGGTCACCAAAACCGGCTTCGCCACCTACGAGGCGAAAGGTCTCGACATCCTGATTGGCCAAAGCGTCAATCTCAATATCGCACTCAACGTTTCCAGCGCCGCTACCCAAGTCGAAGTCAGCGCCGCCGCCCCCCTCGTCGAATCAACGAAAACCGGCGTCTCTCAAGTAGTCGGCTCCGAGCAGATCCAGTCCCTCCCCATCAACGGCCGCCGCGTCGATAGCTTCGTGCTGCTCACCCCGGCTGTCGTCCAGGACGGCACCTTCGGGCTCGTCTCCTTCCGCGGCATCGCCGGCGGCAACGCCTTCCTTACCGACGGCAACGATACGACCAACCAGTTCTACAACGAAAACGCCGGCCGCACCCGCATCAGCTCCCAGATCTCTCAGGACGCCGTCCAGGAGTTCCAGGTACTCTCGAACGGCTACTCCGCCGAATTCGGCCGCGCCAACGGTGGCGTCATCAACACCGTCACCCGCTCCGGCGGCAACGACGTCCATGGCACCGCCTACTGGTTCTTCCGCAATCAAGACTTCAACGCCCGCGACCGTTACGCCGCCATCAACCCGGAAGAAAAACGCCAGCAGTTCGGCGGCTCCGTCGGCGGCGCGATCAAGAAAGATAAGCTCTTCTACTTCACGAACGTCGAACTCACCCGCCGCAACTTCCCCCTCATCAACCGCCTCATAAGCCCCAATCTGTTCGATGGCGCGGGCAACTTCATCGCCGCCTGCACCGCACCCGCCGCCGCTTGCACCTCCGCCCGGTCCATCTTCGCCCGCCAGTTCCAAACCCTCGAACGCACCGCCGACTCTGAACTCGGCTTCGCCAAAATCGACTGGCGCCCCAGTGACCGTCACAGCTTCAGCTTCTCCGGTAACTACCTCCGCTGGATCTCTCCGAACGGCATCCAGACCCAGGCCGTCTTGTCCAACGGAAACGGAATCGGCAACAACGCCAACTCCACCGTCCGCACCCGCTACGGCCGCGCCAGTTGGACCGCCATCCCCACTAACTCCATCGTCAATGAAGTCCGTTTCGGCTGGTTTAAGGATCGGCTGTTCGATGACGTCAACCCGGCACTCATTCCCGCCAGCACCGGCCGC
>JANODS010001072.1:0-1926 GCA_031412835.1 Acidobacteriota bacterium
CACCGATGCCCCCCAAACCAAGCCCCCGCCTGATCCAACGCCCACAACAAAAACGCCGACGCCGTCCCCGCCAATACCGCCGCCGCCAGCGCCCGCCAAATCATCGCCGCTGTCTCGCCAACCACTCCGCCCCTTTGCGCACATACAATTCCGGATCCCGCCGACCCTTCTCCAGCAACTCCGCCGTCACGTCCCCGTACAGCCCCCGTCGCGCCGAACTCAGAAATGCCACCATCCCGGCCCGCCGCACCCACAACTCCGGTGCGTCCGTCCAGCTCACAAACTCCGCCCGCAACCTCGGCACCCGCTCCAAAGCCGGCCCCAACAACACCATCCCCACCGCATCGCAATGCGCCCAGTTCTTCACGTACCGCCGCAGCCAACTCCAAAACAATGGAATATCGGCTTCCACCTTTGGTCGAGCGTACAACAACACCGCCAGCATCCCCTCCTCCATCCCCCCGCTCTCCCACAAACCCTTCGCCACCGCCCTCTGCCCCTTCGCCGAAAGCCCCGCAAACTCGTCTCCGAACGCCTTCGCAATCCTTCGAACCGCCGCCGTCGAGATCCCCCGTGTCTGCACCGGCTCCCGAAAAAACCGCTGCGAATTCACCGTCGACGGCTGTCCCCCTAACTCCTCCAGCAACCGCTCAAGCATTCGCCTCCAGTCGCTCCACCTTCACCCGCGCAATCCGGTTTCGCTCCATCTCCATCACCGTAAACCGCAACTCCTCATGCCCCACCACCGTCCCCACCACCGGAATATTGCCCAACTTGAACAACAAAAATCCCGCCAACGTCTCGTACCCGTCCTCCGACGCCAACTCCACCCCATACTCGTTCGCCAAGTCCGGAATGTTAATCATCCCGTCCACTTCGAAGCTCTTTCCGTCCATCACCGCCTTCGGCCGCGAAATGTCATGCTCGTCTTCAATCTCCCCGAAAACCTGCTCCAACACATCCTCCAGCGTCACCAAACCCGCCACCGAACCATGCTCATCCACCACCATCGCCATGTGCGTATGGTGCTCCCGGAACTCGTCCACCAACTCATGCAGCGACTTCGTCTCCGGCACAAAAAGCGGCTGCCGCATCACCTTCCGCAGATCAAACGCCATCACCATCCGCCGTGCATCCTGCGCCGCCCGTCGCCGCATCCACACCTGCACCAGATCCTTCAAATGCACCACGCCCACGATCTGATCGGCGTCTTTTTCATACACCGGCATCCGCGAATACTGGTGCTCATTCAAAATCAGCAACACGTGATCCAACGACGACGACACACTCACCGACACCATCTGATTCCGCGGCACCATCACCTCCCGCGCCGCAAAATTCGAAAGCTCCAGCAACCGCCGAATCGCGTCCTCTTCGAAGCCCTCCAAGTGCCCCTCCGTCCGACTCGACGCCACGATGAACTTCAACTCCTCCACCGAATGCGCCGCCCCGTGGTTCTCCCCCGTCACCCCCAACCGCGCCGAAATAAAATTCGCCGACCGTTCAATCGTCGTCACCAGCGGCCCCGCGATTCGCGAAAACACGAGCAAAATCGGCGCCACCAACACCGCCAACTTGTCCGCCGCTGCCAATGCAATATTCTTCGGCACCACCTCCCCCATCACCACATGGAAGTACGTCATCATCGCAAACGCACCGGTAATCGCCACCCCATGAATCACCGCCGTCGTCCCCGGTGTCTCCAGCGGCTTCAACCACCCCATCAACATCGAGAACAGCGTATCCTCGCCCGCCCATCCCAGCCCCAAACTCGTCAGCGTCACCCCCACCTGCGTCACGCTCAACAGCCGCTCCGGGTTCTCCAGTAGCCCCAATGCCACCTTCGCCCCCGTCTCCCCGTCATCGGCCAAACTCTGCAACCGCGACTTCCTTACCGACAGCAGCGCCGTCTCCGCCGCCGCGAAA
>JANODS010001073.1:0-2092 GCA_031412835.1 Acidobacteriota bacterium
ACTTCAGCCCTAGGCTGTGCGCCTCGCGGGCGACTTCGAGCCACTCGCCGCCGTCAATCTTGTGGTCGCAGATGACACGGCGGATCCTTTCGCTGAAGACCTCGGCCCCTCCCCCGGGCTGCGAGTCAATTCCGGCCGCGATCAAACGCTGCAGCACTTCGCGGTTGCTGATCTTCATCCGCTTGGCGAAATAGGAGATCTCGACCATCGTGAAGGCCTTCAGATGCACCTGGGGATAGCGCTCCTTTAGGCCGCGAATCATCTCGCAGTACCAGTCAAGAGTTAGTTCCGGATGGAGGCCTCCGACGATGTGAAACTCACTGACGGCTTCCGTATAG
Source organism: Acidobacteriota bacterium (assembly GCA_031412835.1). Classification (GTDB taxonomy): domain Bacteria; phylum Acidobacteriota; class Terriglobia; order Bryobacterales; family Bryobacteraceae. The sequence goes on from JANODS010001073.1 coordinate 339, forward strand.
CCTTCGCCGGCGCGGTGCCACACCTCTTCCAGCGACATCGTGTAGCCTGTAGGGTCCTTGGCTTTTTTACCAAAGGCGCAGAGGCGGCAGGAGGCCGTACATACGTCGGTCGGGTTGATGTGCCGATTGACGTTGTAGTAGGTCAGATCGCCGTGGAGACGCTCGCGGACAAGGTTGGCGAGGTAGCCAACGCCGAGGAGGTCGGAGGTCTGGTAAAGCAGGACGCCATCGTCGAAGGTAAGGCGCTCCTCGGCTTGCACCTTGGCGAGGATCGGAAGGAGGCGAGCGTCTTCAAATTGAGGGGTCATAGGTTTACATTCCACCAAACGTCGGCGGCTAGGAAGGCGAAGAACAGAACACTGACGTAGCCGTTGACGGTGAAGAAAGCGGCGTTGACCTTACTGAGATCGTGAGGTTTGACGAGGCTGTGCTCGTAAATCAGAAGGGCCGCGATGGCCGCGACAGCGGCCCAAGCGAGATTGCCGAGGCCGAAGCCGATGACGAGAAGCACGAGGCAGCTCAGCATGAGGATATGGAGGCCGCGCGAGATCATGAGGGCCGCGGATACCCCGAAGCGCTTCGGCAGGCTGTAGAGCCCAGCAGAGTGATCGAAATCGACATCCTGGCAGGCGTAAATGATGTCGAAGCCGGCGGTCCAGAAGGTGACGGCGGCGGTGAGCCACAGGATGCGCGGGTCCAGCGAACCGGTGACGGCGATCCAGGCGGCGGCGGGCGCGACGCCGAGGGCGAAACCGAGAACGAGGTGGGAATAGTGGGTGAAGCGTTTAGTGAACGAGTAGAAGAACAGGATCATCAAGGCGGGCAAGGCGAGGTAGAAGCAGAGTCGGCCCAGGGCGGCCGAGGCGAACACGAAGGCGAACGACATGGCGAAGAGGAAGCCCCAGGTGAAGCGTTTGGAGAGCTTTCCAGCGGGGATTTCGCGGCCTCGGGTGCGCGGATTGGCAGCGTCGATTTCAGCGTCGAGGAGCCGATTGAATGCCATCGCTGCGCTACGAGCGGTGACCATGGCGACGACAATCCAGATCAGCTTCTCAACCGCACCTTCGCGGGGGAAGCCCTGCGTTCGCCAAGCGAGCAGCGCCCCGGTAAGCGCGAAGGGCAGCGCGAACACGGAGTGTTCGAACTTGATCATCCCGAAAGTTAATAGAAGCCGTTCCCAAAACATTCTGCGTTACCATTTTACTGGATGCTGGCCAGATCATTTTTGCTTCTGATTGTTGCCGCCGGAATGACCGGTTGCTACCAGAGCGCTCGCAAGACCGTGACGACGGAAGATTATCACCTGCACGAGGTGAAGCTTCCCAACGGCAAGATTATTCGTGTGGAATCGATGGCCAAGATGGCCGATGTGATGCGCGGGATGATGTACCGCGAATCGCTCGCGCCGGATCGAGGCATGCTGTTTTACCATGGTTCGCCGGGGCAATATCCGTATTGGATGTACCAGGTGAAGATTCCGTTGGACATCATTTGGCTGGATCGGTACAAGCTGATCTCCGAAATTTCGCCGCGCACGCCGCCGTGCCCGAGCGAAAAATCGTCCGAATGCCCGAAGTTTGGTGGCTCAAGACAATCCCTCTATGTCCTGGAGTTAGCCGCGGGCGAAGCGCAAAACAACAAATTACAACTAGGCGACAAGATCGAGTTTTAGAATGGATCAAACACAATTGAGGGAGTTGCTCGAGCGGGTACGCGCGGGCGAAACAGACGTGGACGCGGCGGTGGGGCGGTTG
>JANODS010001074.1:0-2757 GCA_031412835.1 Acidobacteriota bacterium
GCCGTCAGGAAGGCCGCCAGGAAGGCCGTCAGGAAGGCCTCCATGAAGCCTTCCGTGTCCTCTCCCGCCGCCTTATCGAAAGGCGATTTGGCACTCTCCCTGTTTGGGCCGAGGCTCGCATCGCCGACGCGTCCTCCGAAACCCTAACAGACTGGACCCTCGCTCTGAACGAAGCCGACTCGCTGGAAGCCCTCTTTCGCTCCTAGGCAATGATCGACCTCATGCAAAACAAAGTCTTCGGGCCGATGATCCGGGAGCAGCTTGCGACCGCGCACCAAGAAGGCCATCAGGAAGGTCGCCAGGAAGGCCTCCAGGAAGGTCGCCAGGAAGGCCTCCAGGAAGCCTTCCGTGTCCTCTCCCACCGCCTTCTCGAAAGAAGATTCGGCACTCTCCCAGTGTGGGCCGAGGCTCGCATCGCTGAAGCGTCCTCCGAGACCCTCACGGATTGGACTCTCGCCCTCGACGAAGCCGACTCGCTCGAAGCCGTTTTCCGCTTGTAGCCTGCCACCGAGCCGAACGCCGTTATATCCTAGTGGTTTATGGATCTCACTCAGCGTCGTGACCTTTTGAAGTCTGGAGCCCTGATCATTGGAGCCCCCGCCATCCTCTCCGCCTTTCAGGCGTCGAAGTCTATTAAAGTCGGCCTCGTAGGCTGTGGCGGACGCGGAACCGGTGCCGCCTCCCAAGCCCTCAAGGCCGACGATTTTTCGAATCTTACGGCCATGGCCGATGTCTTCCCGGAACGCATCGATGACTCGCTTGCCAGCCTCACGAAGATCCATAATGACAAGGTAAAAGTTGAAAAGGCCAATATGTTCGTCGGCCTCGACGCGTACGAAAAGCTGATTGATTCCGGTGTCGACGTCGTCATCCTTGCCACCCCTCCCGGGTTCCGCCCCGCCCAACTTCGCTACGCCATCGAGAAGGGCAAACACGTCTTTTGTGAAAAGCCGATGGCAGTGGACGTCCCTGGTATCCGCCACGTCATGGAAACGTCGAAGATGGCGAAGGAGAAGAATCTTTCGCTCGTCGCCGGTTTCTGCTGGCGTTATTCCAGCCATATCATCGAAACCTTCGGCAAAATCAAGGACGGCTCCATCGGCGACCTGACCGCCTACTACGGCACGTACTATACCAACCCGGTCAAACCCATGCCCCCGGCAGACACCCGTCCGGCTGGCATGTCCGACGTCGAATGGCAGATCCGTAACTGGTACAACTTCCAATGGCTCTGCGGCGACTCGCTGGTCGAGCAAGCCATCCACACCGTCGACAAAGTGGCTTGGGCCTTCAACGACGTTCCTCCGGTGTCCTGCGTCGCCACCGGCGGTCGTCAAATCCCCGCCGAGGGCGGCAACATTTACGACCACTTCTCGGTCAATTACCTCTACGCGAATAACGTCCGCGCCTTCGTCTCCAATCGCCAAATTGAGGGCTGCTACAACGAAAACGCCGACTACATCATGGGCACCAAGGGACAAGCCATCATCGGTCGCGGGCCCAACCCCCGCATCGTCGGGGAAAACCCTTGGACCTTCGCCGGTCAGAAGTACGACATGTATCAGAAGGAGCACGACGACTTGTTCGCCGGCATCCGGAAAGGCACCCCGCTCAACGATGGGGAGCGCATGTGCACTTCGACTCTCCTCGGCATTATGGGGCGCATGGCTGCTTATACGGGTCAGCAGATCACTTGGGAACAGGTGATGAACTCTCAGCACCGCATCTTCCCGGAGAAGCTCGAATGGTCTGGCAAGCTGCCTGTCGATCCCATGCCCCTGCCCGGTCGCTCCAAATTCGTCTAATGCGTTTCAGCCTGCTTTTGTTTCCGCTTATGGCTGCGGCCCAAACCCCGGAGTTTGCCGCAGTTCTTGAGAAGCACTGCCTCTCTTGCCACGGAGCCGAAAAGGGTCTATCCGGCCTTCGACTGCATACCCGCGGTGCCGCTCTTAAAGGTGGCAGCCGTGGGTCGGCGCTGGTCCCCGGTGATGCCGCCAAGTCATTGCTCTATAGCACTACCGAGCTTGCACCCGGCACCACCTTGGCCATGCCCCCCGGGGGCCAGCAGATCCCCGCCTCTGACCGGGCGATCCTGAAAGCCTGGATCGCCGGTGGAGCCCCTTGGCCCGACACCCTCACCCTCAGGCTTCCTCAACCCAAGATCAAAGACGACCAAGTCCTGGTCGCCCGACTCCACCCGAAAATGGAGCAGGCCGCGGAACTCAAACCGTACAAGCGCACCATCCCCAACTCCACCGTGGAGTTCGAGATGCTACCCGTACCGGGGGATTCCAAAGTCGCGCCGTTTTGGATGGGCAAGTACGAAGTTACCTGGGACGAGTACCGCCTGTTCATGTTCCAGAATCTGGCCAATGAAGCGCGGGGTGCCGAACCCGCTCTCGACGCGATCTCCCGGCCCACCAAGCCCTATGTTGAAATGTCGTTCGGAATGGGCATCAATGGCTTCCCCGCCATCTCGATGACCCAGCACGCGGCCAACAAGTTCGCGCAGTGGCTCTCGGCCAAAACCGGCCAGTTCTATCGCCTCCCCACCGAAGCCGAATGGGAGCACGCCTGCCGCCTCGGCGACACGGAAGCCACCCCCATCAATGATCGATCATGGTTCGTCGATAACACGCCGGAAAGCTACCAGCAGGTTGGCAAAAAAAAGCCCAACAAACTTGGCCTTTACGATATGCTCGGCAACGTCGCCGAATGGACGCTCGATCAGTACGACGAAAAGTCCTACGGCAAACC
>JANODS010001075.1:0-3839 GCA_031412835.1 Acidobacteriota bacterium
GCGCGCTCCTGATTGAAGTCGCCAAGCAAAACGGCATCGAAATCCCAGCCTTTTGCTACTACGAAGGCATGTCGCTGCAAGCGGCTTGCCGCATGTGTTTGGTCGAGGTGGAGAAGGCACCGAAGCTGATGGCCGGGTGTACGCTGCCGGTCGCCGAAGGCATGGTCGTGCGTACGGAGTCCGAGCCGGTCGTGAAGGCTCGCAAGACGACGCTGGAATTTCTCTTGTCGAACCACCCGCTCGATTGCCCGGTTTGCGATAAGGGCGGCGAGTGCGAACTGCAGGACATGACGTTTAAGTACGGGGTTGGCGAGAGCCGATTCACCGAAGCCAAACAGCATGTGCCAGAGAAGCAGTGGAGCCCAGTTGTTTTCTATGATGCTCCTCGCTGCATACTCTGTTACCGCTGCGTGCGCGTTTGCAGTGAAGGCATGGGTGTGGGAGCGCTGGGCGTAGCCAACCGCGGGGTCTATTCGGAGATCATTCCTTCGCACGGCGACCATTTGGAATGCGATGAATGCGGTAGCTGTATCGACATTTGCCCGGTCGGTTCCCTGACTTCGGGCATTTATCGCTACAAGACGCGGCCCTGGGAGATGGAGCACGTCGGTACCGTTTGCACCCACTGTTCGAACGGCTGCAAAACGACGCTGGGCGTACGGAATAACGAGATTGTTCGCGGCAACAATCGGGATCGGAGCGGCATCAACGGCGAGTTCCTGTGCGTGAAGGGCCGCTATGCGTTCGATTTCAACCATCATCCTGAACGGCTGCAAACGCCGTTGATTCGGAACGCGGCAGGCGTGCTGGAAGAAGCCAGTTGGAGCCGGGCGTTGAAGTTGGTGGCCGAAAAGTTCAAGGCGCTGGCCGGGCCGAAGTTCGGCGTGATCGGCTCCACACGGACGACGAACGAAGAGAATTTCCTGCTCCAGAAGTTCGCCCGTACGGCGCTGGGCACGGCCAATATTGACCATCATCGTTCGGGTGATGTGGTCACGCTCGTCGACTCTCTGAGTGGGAAGACGGGGCAATTGGCGACCGTCGAAGATGTCTATACGGGCAAGGCGGTTCTCGTGGTGGCGACTGACCTTTCGCAGCAGCATCCGCTGCTCGCGAACAAGGTTCGGGCCAACTTCCGGCATCACAAAGCGGCCGTTTACGCCGTCACCCCCGGGCCGGTTCGCGAAGACAAAATTGCGCGGAAATTCCTGCGGGCGGCCGAGGGCGATTCGATTGCCGCGGTCGAACAGCTCCGCGAGGAACTGGGCAAGGCCGGCGATCTCGTCATCCTTTTCGGGGACTCGATTCAAGGCGAGAAGGTTCGGCAGCTGGTCGCGTTTGGCGAGTCGCTCGGCATCCCGGTGAAGTACGTTTGCCTCGTCGATTACGCCAACTCGCGCGGCGCGATGGATATGGGCGTACTGCCCGACCTCGGCCCCGGCTACCATGCCACCGCCCCGGGTTTGAACGTGCAGCAGATGCTGGAAGCGACGGACCTATCGGCGCTTTGGGTAGTCGGCGCCAACCCGCTCAAGGGCGGCAAAACGCTGGCCAGCGCGGGTGCCTTTGTCGTCGTGCAGGACCTGTTCCTAACGGAGACGGCTCAGCGGGCCGACGTCGTTCTGCCTGCGGGTTCGGCCTACGAAAAGAATGGCACCGTGACCAACGTTTGCGGCCAAGTGCAACGGATCAAGAAGGGTATCGAGACGGTGGGGTCGAAGGCTGACCTTGCGATCATCGGCCTGCTCGCGCGGGGCATGGGCATCAGCCTGGGTGCCGTTGACGCCGACACGATTTTTGCCGAAATCGCGGCGACGGTGCCTGGTTACAGCCAGTTGCCAATGCCGATTATTCTCACCGGCGGTGCGGCGCAGACCCACCCGGTGAACGGTCGCGTTCCGGCAAGTACGGTTCCGGGTAACATTTCGAGCGCCCGCGACACCCTGTTCACCACCGGTTCGCTTACGCGATACTCAAAGATCCTCAACGAAGTGCTCGAAAAACCCGGAGCCCTCTACAGCTAATGGACTTCATCCTCCTATCGATTCTGAAGACGGCCATCGCCGCCCCCGTGCTACTCGGGACGCTCGCTTATTTGGTGTGGATCGAACGCAAAGTGCTCGCCCACGTGCAACTCCGCATCGGCCCTTCGCGCGTGGGGCCGCATGGGTTATTGCAGCCCATCGCGGACGCGATCAAGCTGTTGACGAAGGAAGATTTCATTCCAAGCTACGTCAATAAGTTCTACTACTGGCTGGCTCCGTGGCTGGCGCTGATGTTCGCTGTCACGGCGATTTCGGTGATTCCCATCGGCCCGGTGGTCGAGGTCTTCGGCATTAAAACGAACATGGGCCAGGCGGATATCTCGATCGGCCTGCTGCTGATTCTGGGCCTGACCGGCATGGGCGTTTACGGCATCGCGCTGGCCGGGTGGAGCTCGAACAACAAGTATTCACTGCTCGGCGGCCTGCGCAGTTCGGCGCAGATGATCGCCTACGAATTGCCGATGGCGATGGCGATCGCCTCGCCGCTGTTGATCGTCAACACGCTGAACCTGCGGGAGATCGTGAACGCGCAGGCCGGGTACACGTTTGGCATTCTGCCGAACTGGAACGTGCTGGGCGGCGGGCTGCAAATCTTCAGCTTCATCATCTATCTGATCTGCGCCTTTGCCGAAACCAACCGCATTCCCTTCGACCTTCCGGAAGCGGAAAACGAGCTCGTCAGCGGCTACAACACCGAGTACAGCTCGATGAAGTTTGCGGCCTTTTTCATGGCCGAATACTGCAACATCATCACGGCTTGTTCAGTGGCGACGACGCTGTTTCTTGGCGGTTGGCATCCCATTATTCCGAACGAACTCGGCGGTCAGTTCATCCCGACGCTGGTTTGCGTCTTCTTCGCCGGGGTGCTTTTCTATCACGCACTGAATCCGTCCCGGCCCGCGGACCGCTTGTCGATGGGCGCCATCGGCGCGGTGATTCTCGGCCTGGGTCTGATGTTCCAGGTGCCGGGCGTGAAGGACCTGGCGCAGCCGCTGTTCTGGTTCGCGTCGAAGGCCGGCTTCCTGATCTTCTTCTTCATCTGGGTCCGGGGCACGGTGCCGCGGTTCCGCTACGACCAACTGATGCGCTTCGCCTGGCTGTTCCTGTTCCCGGCGGCGCTCTTGAACCTACTGGTAACCGCGTTCATCGTCGCGCTCAAATCGAACTAACATGGACGTCCTTCTCTTCACTTTCTTCGCGCTCGTGGCCATCGTCGGCGCGGTCAGTCTGGTTCTTCAAAAACACCCGATTTCCAGCGCGCTTTCGCTCGTTTCGGTCATGGTCGCTCTCTCGGTTTTGTTCCTGCTACTGGGCGCGGAGTTTATTGCCGCCGCGCAGTTGGTCGTTTACTCCGGCGCTATCATGGTGCTGTTCGTCTTCGTCATCATGCTGCTGAACGCGGGGGCGGAACGCGAAAGCCGCAAGGCTGGTTTGGCCCAGTTCCTGGGTTTGCCGCTGACGGCGGCGCTGCTGGTCTTCGCGAGCTATGTCATCACGCAGTCGATGTCAAACGCGAAGGCAGTGAAATTCGGTGCCTTCACCGGCGGCGGTCCGCGCGAGGTTGGCTGGGCGCTGTTCACGCAGTATCTGCTGCCCTTCGAAGTTACATCCATCCTGATCCTGGTCGCCATCGCCGGTGCTGTGGTCCTGGCCCGCAAGGAGATCGACTAATGTCCCAACTGCTGCCGCCCGGCTTCTTTACGGCCACGGTTCCGCTGAACGCTTACTTGATCCTTTCGGCGATTTTGTTCGCCATCGGCGCTTTCGGCTTCCTGTTTCGCAAGAACATCATCA
>JANODS010001076.1:0-1766 GCA_031412835.1 Acidobacteriota bacterium
CGTTGGCGTCGAGATGCACAATGCGACCGTTGCCGGAGTCGGCGACATACATCTCGCCGGTGGAGGAAAAGACGACGTCGTCTGGAGCGCGGAAATGAGTTTGGTCGGGTCCGGGAACTCCGACCTCGCCGAGCGTTTTGAGGAGTTCGCCTTCCGGTGAAAATTGGCGCAGTACGTGATTGCCGTTATCGGTCGTCCAGACGTTGCCAGCCCGGTCAACGCGGAGACCGTGGGCCACCTTGAACATACCGTTGCCCCAGCCCTTGAGATATTCGCCCTTCTTGTTGAACTTGACCAAGCCGGGCTCGCCGCGGTGGAGAACGTAGATGTTCCCCTTCTGGTCGACTTCGACGGCGGACATGGGTCCGAGTTTCACTTCCGCCGGAATCGTGAGGAAACCGCTGGAGATGTAGGGGTCTCCAGCGGTGGCGAACAATAGAGTAAGGAAAGGCAGCATGGAGTTAAAAAAGGAGCTTCAGGCCGAATTGGATATTGCGCGCATCGCGGGCCGATGTGATCGTACCAAACGTACCGCTTTGGTTGCGGCCGTTGGGTCCGGCCGAGAAGCCGCCGTTCGGCAGGCCGAGATTGACGGAGTTCATGAAGTTGAACGCTTCGGCGCGGAATTGCAGGTTGATCCGTTCGGTGAGCCGGGTGTTTTTGATCAGGCTCAGGTCCCAGTTCACGGTGCCGGGGCCACGGACGTCCGGTAGGACGCGACCGATATTGCCGTAAGTGAAATTAGGCGGATTGACGAAGGCATCGGTGTTGAACCAGCGCTGGGCGGTGGGTTCATCGAGCTTGGCCGAGGCGCCGGTGGAGTTCGGGCGGTTAGCGCGGAAGTTACTGGCACCGGAGATGGCAACCGGAAGGCCGGTTTGCATGATGCCGATGGTGTTGACCTGCCAACCGCCGATAACCTTTTTCACGAAGGCGGAGCCGGATTTGCCGAACGGGAGTTCGTAGAGCAGGCTGAGAACGGCGCGCTGGGAAACATCGGTGGGGTCGACCGAGCGTTCCAGGCGGCGGTTAAACTTCGAATCCTGATAGCCGAAGAGGTTGGTCTGTTCGACGGCCCCGAAATCGACAGGCGAATTGAGGCCTTCCGAGATGAGCTTTCCGCCGGTGAAATTGAACATAACGCTGAGCCCCTGGGACATGCGCTTTTCGAGGCTGACGATGAACATGTGCGAGTTGAAGTTGCCCATGCGAGCGCTGCGGACGGTGACGCCCTGGTAGTACGGGAACGGGAGGAGCGACTGTTCGCGAGAGATGGTCGCGCCGCCGAGGGCGCCAGGGACGAGTCCGCGGTACGGATTGGGGACCTGCGTTTGGAGGTCGAGGCCGAGACCGAGGTACTGATTATCGAGTTGGTTGAGGTTCCAACCCTGAGTCGTGAAGTGGCGACCGACGTTGCCGGTGTAAGAGACATCAACGAGCCAGCGGCCGGGAAGTTGATGCTGCACCGACGCGGTGAACTGTTGCGACATCGGAGTGGTGCCGAAGGATTCGTCAAGACTGACACCCTGGCCGAGGAAACCAGCGGCGCCGAGAGCGCGACCAGCAGGTTGGAGAAGGGGCGACGGGAAGCCGTCCTTCAACTGGAAGGCGCGGAGGTTGGGGTTGGCAGAGGGATAGCTGGTGCCAGTGTTGGCGAAGCCGGAGACGCTGGCGTAATTCTGACGCCAAAACTGAGACGGGTAGTAGACGCCGTAGCCGGCCCGAAGGACCGTTTTTCCGCCGCCAAAGATGTCGTAGGCGAGACC
>JANODS010001077.1:0-2008 GCA_031412835.1 Acidobacteriota bacterium
GAACAACGAGTTCCTCCGCGAGGTCTACCTAAAACTCATGGAACGGCCCGCCGTCGAACCCATCCAGGAAGCGGCCATGTATCGCGCCGCTCGCGCCCGTCTCCTCGATAAACTGGTAGCCCTCGTCATGGAGCAAATCAGCTTCCTCCAACGCGCCAAGGAGTTCTCGGTCAACGTTCAGGGCAAGGCGCTCTCCCCTGGAGCCGCCCTCCTCGAAGAAGGAGAAGACCAACTCAACGACCAAGTGCTCCGCCACATGAATGTCGCCCTCGAACTGACGATGGGCGAACTCGTCGACAAGCTCGAAGGCGCTCGCCAACAGGCCGTCGCCGCTAACGCCATCGCCATGGAAGTCTACCTCGGCATGTTCCCCTGGCTCATGGCCCTCAACTTCCGTAACACGTTCTTCCCCGTCTGGGACCTCATCATGGACAACACCTTCGGCAAAATCAGCGGCCCCCTCGGTGACGCCGTCAAGTCCGCCAAGGACGCCATGGCTGATGCCAAAAAGGCGGTCGACGACGGTCGCGAGACCGCCATGCGCCTGAAGAAAATCAAGGACCGCGCTACCAAACAAGGCCTTCAACTCGGCAGCGGCGGCCAGAACCTCACCGGCTTCAAAGACGATTGGGAATCCGACCTCCCCCCCAGTCAGGCCCCCGTCAAGCCTACCGTGGTCGTCTTTTTCCCCTTCGCCGCCCGCCTCGTTGACGGAACCGCGGAGAAGATCACCCTCACCATCTACAACGAAGTCAAAGGCAACCACAAGTTCGCCGGGGCCGCCCCGCCCACCTAGGTTCCGCGTTAGTCTAAAAGGAGATTTCCATGCCCCCCGCCGCACGAGTTACGGACCCCGTCTCCCATCCCCTGCCCCCCGTGCTCGGTCCCGGTCCGGGTTCTCCCACCACCCTCATCGGCTTCCTCCCCGCTTGGCGCGGCATGCCCCTCGCCGCCGCCGCCGGAATCCAGGCCGCGCAACAGGCGGCGGACGTCGCCATGAAGGCCGCCGAATCGGCCACCAAAGCCGCCGTCGGCCCCGCCGCCCCCATCGCCTTCGCCGCTGAACAAGCCCTCAAGGCCTCGCTCCTCGCCTCCATGTCCGCGGCCATCACGAGCGCCGCCGCGGGAGCCGATATCCACCTCTGCGCCACTCCCGTGCCGATCCCGCCCCACGGCCCCGGCGTCGTCATCGATGGGTCCGCCACCGTCCTCATCGATTTCCTTCCGCCCGCCCGTCAAGGCAACACCGTCCTGGAAGCCCTGGGCGGCCCTAACAAGATCGCCAAGGGCGAACCGACCGTCCTCATCGGAGGCTAAGTCCGCTTGCGCCGCCGCTCCCTCCTACTCCTCGGCTCCGGTGCCCTCTACGCCGGCCCCCTCGAAGATCGCATCCGCCGCATCGAGCAGCGCTGGGCCCCTGTGGCTGCCATGGCCACCGCCCAGGTCCCCGCCGTCAGCATCGCTGTGTTCCGCGATGGCCAAATCGAATGGGCCCGCGCCTACGGGGCCGCCACCACCACCGGCACCCTCTTCCAAGCCGCCTCCCTCTCCAAGCCCGTAGCCGCCATGGCCGCCCTCCACATGGCCCAATTCGGCAACTTCACGCTCGACGAAGACGTTAACCAAAAACTCAAAAGCTGGCAAATCCCGCCGCACGAGTTCACCCCCCAAGTCACACTCCGCGGCATCCTCAGCCACACCGCCGGCCTCACCGTCTCCGGCTTCCCCGGCTACGCTGAAGACGCGGAAGCCCCCTCCGTCCTCGAAATCCTCGACGGCCGCAAACCCGCCAACACCGCACCGATCCGCGTCGATGTCGCCCCCGGCTCCCTCTACCGTTACTCCGGCGGCGGCTACACCGTGCTCCAAGTCCTGCTCGAAGACCGCTTCGGCAAGTCGTTCCCGGAGCTTATGCGCCGCATCGTCCTCCAGCGCCTGTCGATGTACACGAGCAGCTACGAACAGCCTCTGCCCGCCGAATCCGCCTCCCGAGCCGCCGTCGGCTTCC
>JANODS010001078.1:0-2492 GCA_031412835.1 Acidobacteriota bacterium
GCGTTCTCGAAGGCTTCCTTCTCGTAGAAGAGCAGGCCCATGCCTCCGGTGGTCTTGAGAGCACCTCCTTCGATGACGAAGTTGCCCCAGCCGACCTGCTTCCAGCCGGTGGTGTCTTTGCCGTTCCAGAGCTTCTGCCAACCCGCCGCGGGCAGGATTGCCGCAGCCATTAAGAGACCAAGTAAGGTACGCACCCCACTATCTTAAACTAACCCGCCGCCAAGCTACGACGGCCCCGACCAAGGCCCACGCCGTTCCCAAGCCGAGGGCGAGCCAGCCGAGGTTTGCCCACATGAAGCAGCAGATGGCGAGACCCAGGGCGGGCGGCAACATCCCTCCGACGGTCCGTTCGCTTCGCTTGAGGCAAGCGAGGTTCACGCCCATGAACCCGATGAACGCTCCGTAGTTCAGGAGCAGCGCGCCGGTCTCATACGTGATGGCGACGGCACCGAGGAGGCAGATCGCCCCGATGAGGAGGACGTTTTTGACCGGTACTCCGGATGACTCTCGGATGGACCCAAAGAAGCTTGGGGGGAGGACTCCGTCGCGGCCCATTCCGTATAAAAGCCGGGCACCGGCCATTTGGCCGCCGGCTCCGCTGCCGATGCTGGCGACGAGGAGGGTGAGATTGATCGCTTGGAAGAGCCACGCTCCTCCGGCGCGGCCGGCGGCATAGACGTAAGCGGTATCCACGTCGGGGAAGGCCTGGCCGTGGGGCCATACGAGCTGGGCGGCGTAGATTTCGATGGCGCTGAGGGCACCGATGAGCAGGCAGACGATGACGGTGGCCCTGGGGACGTTGCGTTCGGCGTCGATGGTTTCTTCCGAGAGGGTTGAAATGGCGTCGAAGCCGATGTAGGTCAGGACGGCGAGCGAGGTTCCGGCCGATAACTTCCCCCAGGAGAATGTAACTGGATCATAGAATGGCTTGAGTAAGTCAATGCCGGGGTTGGCAAGGACAAAGTTAATGGTGGCAACGAGCATCCAGGCGACTACGAGTAACATGATGATCGCCAGCCACTTATTCAAGTTCGCGGTGGCCTGGACGGCGCGGAGGTTCAGCGCGGTGAAGAGTAAGACGAAGAGCAGCACGGCGACGAGGTAGGGCAGGCCGGGGAAGATGTTCAGGAGTGCTTTGCTGCACCAGATGGTGCAGATCATGGGGTTGATGACGTAGTCGAGGAGCATTCCCCAGCCGGTGAGGAAGCCGGCGGTGGGGTGGACCTCCTTACCGACATAGGTGTAGGCGGAGCCGGCGCTGGGATATATCCGCGCCATGCGGCCGTAGGAGATGGCGGTGAAGAGCATGCCAACCAAGGCCAGGAGGATGGCCGTAACGACATGGCCGCCGGCGAGATTGCTCACGACGCCGAACAGCGGCATGGGGGCGGTGGGCTGAATCAGTATCAGCCCCATGAAGACTAGATCACTCAGCCGTAAGGTCTTTCGAAAGCCACTCATGAATCTTTCAATTGTGGCACTCCGTGGAACTGGGGGCCGGTGAGGGGTTTGACCCACTCCATGACGAGGAAGTGGGGGGCGCGGCGATATTTGGCGGCGCGGACGGGCGGGGCGTCGGGGGTGGGTTGGGGCTCGACGAAGTGGATGAGGCAGAGGCCGGTGGAGAGGAGGGCTTGCATGTAGGTGCTGAAGGGCCGGTGGTAGTTCTGGATGCGGATGCCTCGGTAGTCGAGCCACATGGAGCGTTCGTCCATGTAATTATCGACGCGATAGTGCCGGGGTTGGCCTTTCCAATCTTTGACCCAACCGTTGTCGCCGCAGGCGGAGTTAAAGCTATTGAGATTGGCAATGAGGAGGGCACCGCCGGGCTTGAGGACGCGGGCCATTTCCGGGATGGCGGTGGCGATGTCCGGGATGTCGATGAGGCTGAGGTAGCTGACGACGAGGTCGAAAGTTTCGGGGGGGAACGGGAGGCGCTCGGCGGGGGCTTCGATGTAGGTGCCTTGGGGGTCGCGGGCTCTGGCGGCTTCGAGGAGGGCGGGGGTGGGGTCGAGACCAGTGACGGCAACGCCGTGGGGCCTGAGCATGCGGCAGAAGCGGCCTTCGCCGCAGCCGATGTCGAGGGCGTTTTGGGGAGCGCGCGCGAGGGCGCGGGGGAGCATGACAGGGTCAAGGACGTAGCGGCGCCCGAAATCGCCCTTTTCGCCTTGATCGGTGATCCATGCTTGTGCGGAACTCTGCCAACCGTTGTCCATATCCCTTCATTTTACGGGTTCGGAGGGTATTGACAAAGCGGTGTGTCTAGTGTATTAATCGTGATAATACAATGCAACTCACGCTTGATCCGTCCGGGGCGACGCCGATTTACCAGCAGATTGCGGAACAGATTCAGCGGCGGATTGCGCTGGGCGCTTTGCAGCCGGGCGATCCGTTGCCTTCGGTGCGGCAGTTAGCTTTGGAGTTGACGATTAATCCGAACACGGTGGCGCGGGCGTATCTGGAACTGGAGTACCAGGGGATTTTGGATAAGC
>JANODS010001079.1:0-1011 GCA_031412835.1 Acidobacteriota bacterium
CCCATCTCCCCGACCCCAGCTGGCGGACCCATCGATGAACTTCTCCTACACCCCCAACTCCCTCGCCTGGCAGTCTCGCCTCCAGCAGTTCATGGACGAATTCGTCTATCCCATCGAGGCCCAATACACCCCCGGCCTCCTCGACGACTTAAAGATCAAAGCCCGCGCCGCCGGCCTCTGGAACCTCTTCCTCCCTCACAGCCAATACGGCGCCGGCCTCTCCAATCTCGAGTACGCCCCCCTCTGCGAAATCATGGGCCGCGTCCCCTTCGCCCCCGAGATCTTCAACTGCAACGCCCCCGACACCGGCAACATGGAGGTCCTCTCCCGCTACGGCACCCCCGCCCACCAAGCCCAATGGCACACGCCTCTCCTCAAAGGCGAAATCCGCTCCGTCTTCTGCATGACCGAACCCGACGTCGCCTCCTCCGATGCCACCAACATCGCCTCCACCATCCTCCGCGACGGCGACCACTACGTCCTCAACGGCCGCAAATGGTGGACCACCGGCGCGGGTGAACCCCACTGCAAAATCATCATCTTCATGGGGAAATCAAACCCCGCCGCCCCCCGCCACCAGCAGCAGTCCATGATCCTCGTCCCCTTCGACGCCCCCGGCGTCAAGCTCGAACGCCTCCTCTCCGTCTACGGCTACGACCACCGCCCGCACGGCCACGGCGAACTGACGTTCACGAACGTCCGCGTCCCCGCCGAAAACCTCCTCCTCGGCGAAGGCCGCGGCTTCGAAATCGCCCAGGGCCGCCTCGGCCCCGGCCGCATTCATCACTGCATGCGGCTCATCGGCGTCGCCGAACGCGCCCTCGAACTCCTCTGCCAACGCGTCTCCGGGCGCGTCGCCTTCGGCAAGAAACTCTCGGAAATGGGTTCCATCCGCGTCGATATCGCCCAATCCCGCATCGAGATCGAACAAGCCCGCCTCCTCACCCTCAAGGCCGCGTACATGATGGATACCGTCGGTAACAAAGCCGCTCGCACCGAAATCGCCGCCAT
>JANODS010001080.1:0-1814 GCA_031412835.1 Acidobacteriota bacterium
ATCGCCAACGGCCTGCTGCCCCAGCGCCGCATGGGCGAAACCTCCGACATCGCCAAAGCCGTCCGCGGCATCGCCGACGGCCTGCTCGACTACTCCACCGGCCAAGTGCTCAACGTCGACGGCGGCTTCCACCTCCGCAGCCTTTAGCGGCTGGCCTGCTCCTTGGCCAGCTTTTCTTTGAACGTCTTCTCGTAGCTCGCCACCGCTTTCGTATACCCCTCCGGATCGACAAACGACTTCTTTGCGTACTTCGCCTCCAGATCGTACTGCGACCCGTGCCCCGCCACCCACAGCGTCGGGTGCAACTCTCTCAGCTTCACAAACGTCGCCTCGTAGTCGGCCACGATGTTCGGGTACCCCTTGTTGCCCATCAGCTTGATCACAACCGATGGCAGATTCACGATCAGCACCCCATTCACCGAATACCCCGCCGCGCCCCGCGTGTGCCCGGGCAGCGAGATTACCTTCACCTCCGATCCTCCCAGCTTCACCGTGTCCCCGTCCCTCAGCCGCCGATCCACCTTCACCGGCGCAAAGCTGAAATTCTGTTCTGCGAACGCCAGAAATAACGGATCACTCTTGCCGCCGTCTTCGAGATAAGCCGCGTCGCCCTCCGTCGCGTAAACTTTCGCTCCCGAAAGCTTTTGCACCGCCGCAAACGCCGCCACATGGTCGTAGTGGGCCTGCATTGTCAGCAGAATCCTTACGTCCTTTAAATCAAAGCCCAGCTTCTTCGCGCTCGCCTGCATCAGCGGCAGCGAATCGGCCAACCCCGTATTGATCAAGATGTGGCCCTGCGGCGTCGTGATCAGGTAGCAGGCCAAATCTTTCGTCCCCACGTAGTGCAGATTGCCGCTAATCGTGTGCGCCGGAAACGGTGCCGACCAATCCGGGTTCTGAGCGGGCAGCCAAGCAGCGGCGAGAAGAAGCAAAAGGGTAAGACGCATAAGCTATATGGTATAAAAGTGCATTCATGGAAAAGAGCCCAAGTTCGAGTTTTTACGGCTGGTGGATCTCCATTGCCGCCTTCTTCACGTTTGGCCTAGCCGTCGGGATTCCGTATTACGGAATGCCGTTCTACTATGATTATTACGAGAAGGCGTTCGGTTGGGCCCGCCCGGACATCACCCTCGGCTTCCCTATCGCGGCCACGTTGACCCTCTGGGTCGGCCCGGTTTTCATGCACCGCTTCAGCCCGCGCAAGCTCATGATTGTCGGCACCGGGCTCACCGCCCTGTCCTTCATCGGCTTCGGCACCATGGGCGGAAATATCTACGTTTATTGGGGTTATTGGCTGCTATACATGGTTGGCTATCTCTTCTCCGGCCCCATCCCGCACCAAGTCATCATCTCCCAATGGTTTAAGAAAAGCCGTGGCAAAGCCATGGCCGCCACTTACCTCGGCGTCGGCATCTTCGGTGCCATCTCCGCCAAGTTCATCGCCAAACCGCTCGTCACCGCTTTCGGCTTTCAAACCGCGCTCATCATCACTGGCCTCATCCTACTGCTCGTGTGGCCCATCGCCGGGTTCGTCATGCGCGACAAGCCCTCTGAAATGGGCCAGACCCCCGACGGCGAACCCATCGCCATCAACGAAAAGCCCGAACCTCCCCGTGGCTTCACCGAACTCCTGAAGTCCCGGTCCTTCTGGCTCCTCATGGTCGGTAGTTTGTGCTCCATCGGCTCCATCGGCTCGATTAATCAACATATGAAGTTCGTATTTAAGGAGCAGGGGTTCACGAATCAAGCAACGCTGGACGCCCTGTTTGCCGACGCTCTCTTCTGCATCATGATCTCCTCCACTGCCGGTCGCA
>JANODS010001081.1:0-2734 GCA_031412835.1 Acidobacteriota bacterium
CCGCAGCAAAGGATAACGAAAATGCGCATCCTCCTCTACAGCGGCAAAGGAGGCGTCGGCAAAACCTCCGTCGCCGCCGCCACCGGCCTCCACCTCGCCAAACTCGGCTACAAGACCCTCGTCATGAGCGTCGACCCCGCCCACTCCCTCGCCGACTCCTTCGCCCTCAAAACTTCCCTCTTCGACGCCCGCACCGCCGACCCCTTCTCCGTCAAACCCAACCTCGACGTCCAGGAAGTCAACATTCAACTCGAAATCAAACGCCACTGGCGCCAGGTTTCCACCTACCTCACCAGCCTCCTCCGCACCTCCGGCCTCGGCGACGTCGAAGCCGAGGAAATGGCCATCCTCCCCGGCATGGAGGAGCTGTCCGCCATGATGTACGTCAATCAATACCGTCGCGAAAAGACCTACGACGTCATCGTCCTCGACTGCGCTCCCACCGCCGAAAGCCTCCGCTTCGTCGCCATGCCCACCACCCTCGACTGGTACATGAAACATGTCTTCACCGTCGAACGCAACGTCCTCAAAGTCATCCGCCCCCTCGCCAATCGCCTCTCCCCTGTCGAACTCCCCACCGACTCCTACTTCGACAACGTCCTCGAACTCTTCGGCCGCATCCAAGGCATCGAAAACGTGCTCGAAGATCCCCAAACCACCTCCGTCCGCCTCGTCTCCAACGCCGAACGCATGGTGATGCGCGAAACCCAGCGCGCTTTCGTCTACTTCTCCCTCCACGGCCTCATCGTCGACAACATTATCGTCAACCGCGTCCTCCCGCCCGAAGCCGACGGCTTCTTCAAAGCCTGGCGCGAAGCCCAAACCGGCATCATCGACGAAATGAAGGCTTACTTCGATCCCATCCCCCTTCGCTTCGCTCCCCTGTTCAACGAAGAGGTCATGGGCATCGAATGCCTCGAACGCCTCGCCGAAGTGCTCTATAGCACTGGTGAAGATCCCGCCCTCGTCACCCGCGAAGAACGCCCCTACTCCTTCGGCAAAAACGAAGTCCGCCTCCTCCTCCCCTTCGCCATCAAAGGCGAAATCGGCCTCTTCAAAAAGGGTGACGAACTCGTCGTCGAAATCGGCACCCTCCGCCGCCACGTCGGCCTGCCTACCTCCATGGTCGCCCTCCAACCCGCCCGCGCCCGCCTCGAAGATCGTACACTCGTGGTGGAGATGCGCCCCCTTGCCTGACCGCCTAGCCTTCGTCCACGGAACCCTCATCACCGACTCCGGCCCCGTCCCCGATTCGCTCGTCCTAACCGAAGCCGGTCGCATCACCTACGCCGGTCCCTGGACCGAAATCCCCGCCGATTGCACCGTTATCGACGCAAACGGCCTTCATGTTTCCCCCGGCTTCATCGATATCCACGTCCACGGCGCCGACGGCTCGGACTTCATGGACGCAACCCCCGAGGACCTTCATAAAGTCTTTGCCTATCACGCCCGCCACGGCGTCACCGCCCTCTGCCCCACCACCGCCACGGCCTCCCACCCCGAAATCATCGCCTGCCTCGATGCCATCAACGCCTACCGCTCCGGCCCCCAAACCACCGCCCGAGCCCTCGGCGCTCACATCGAAGGCCCCTATCTCTGCCAGACCAAACGCGGCTGCCACCTCCCGGAATTTGTCCGTCCCCCCGTCGAAGCCGAGTGGCGCGAACTCCTCGAACACGGCCTCCTGGCGACGATGACCCTCGCCCCGGAACTTCCCGGCGCCCGGCCCCTCATTGAAGCCCTCCGTCGCCAAGGCATCATCCCCTCCGTCGGCCACAGCGAAGCGCTCTATCACGAGATCGTCGAAGCCCTTGACTGGGGCGCCTCCCACGCCACGCACCTCTATTGCGCCATGACCGACGCCATGAACAACCGCTGGCGCGGCACCCCCAACCCCCGCTCCGCCGGCATCGTCGAAGCCGTCTATCTCGAAGAGCGCCTGTCGAGCGAACTCATCACCGATGGCAAGCATCTCTCTCGCGAAATGATGCTCCTTGCCTTCCGCAACAAGGGCTACGAAAAACTCGCCATCATCTCTGACGCCATGCGCGCCACCGGCATGCCCGACGGCGAGTACACCTTCGGCCCCCGCCACGGTATGGTCGCCGTCGTCAAGGATCGTGAAGCCCGCATCCCCGACGGCACCGCCCTCGCCTCCTCCGTCTTCGCCATGGATGAAATGGTCCGCATCTTCCAACAAGCCACCCGCGTCCCCCTCTGGCAAGCCATCCGCATGGCCACGCTAACCCCCGCCGAAATCCTCGGCGTCGACGACGAACTCGGCAGCCTCCGCCCCGGCAAAGCGGCTGACATCATCCTGCTTAACGACGCCTGCGAAGTCCAAGGAACCTGGATCGCCGGACAAAAGGTAAACTAAAATCATGACCGACGAAAAGCCCAACAGCGCCTCCTGCGGCTGCACCGCCGAGGCCGTCCAGAATCATTTCCGCACGGCCGGCGTCGAGTTCCTCAAAGGCCTCCGCCTTCTCCTCGATACCTCCATCGAAAGCCTCGAGCCCAAACCGAAAACCGGCTCCAAGATCACCGTCGAATAAGGCACAATAGGATCTTCATGGATCCCACGAAGCTCCGCAGTTACTCCTGGTTCAACGGCAAGGAGTACAACAACTTTTCCCGGCGCGCTAACATCCGCGCCCTCGGTATCTCCCGCCAAGCCTTCCACGGCAAGCCCGTCGTCGGCATCTGCAATTCGTTCTGCGAACTGAACAATTGC
>JANODS010001082.1:0-1785 GCA_031412835.1 Acidobacteriota bacterium
CCAGCCCATGCGCGGCACCGCTGGCTGATCCTGGACCTGCACCGGCACTGGATACCCTGGGGCGCGGTCTGGGCCGGGACGCGGCTGATGCGGATGCATCCGATGGTCAGCCATGACGGGCCCATTTCCATCGCGCGGGCCTTCAAGCGGGAGGATTGGACCCGGCTGGCGGCTTGGTCGTCGTCGAACCCTTCGGTGGCGATCGTTTCGCCGACCGGTTTGGTGACGCCGCGTTCGGATGGGGAGACGCGGATCACGGCGTCGAAAGACAACATGACGGCGTCGTTGACGGTGAAGGTTCGGAACGCGAAATCGGCGTTTACTTGGTCGTTTAAGAACCATGTGATGCCGGTGCTGACGAAGACGGGCTGCAACCAGGGGGCGTGCCACGGGGCGCTGGCGGGGAAAAACGGTTTCAAGCTGACGCTGCGGGGTTACGACCCGGAGGTGGACTTCGACACGCTGACGCGGCAGTCGGCGGCGCGGCGGGTGAACCTTGCGGAGCCGGCCCAATCGCTGCTGCTGTTGAAGCCGACGTTCGCGGTTCCGCATATGGGGGGCTTGCGGTTTAAGACGGACTCGCTGGAGTATCGGGTGGTGGCGGAATGGATCGCCGCGGGGGCCCCGCCGCCGCTGGAGAAAGACCCCGTGATTACGGGGCTGGAGGTGTATCCGCCGGCGTCGATTCTGGCTCCGAACGCGACGCAGCAGCTGATTGTGCGGGCGAAGTATTCGGATGGCCGGACGGAGGACGTGACGAATTGGGTGAAGTACACGTCGGCAAACGAGGGCGTGGCGACGGTGGACGACACGGGCTTTGTGAAGCTGACCGGGCATGGGGAGTCGGCGATCACGCTCTGGTTTGATTCGAAGGTGCTGTACGCGCGGGTGACGGTTCCTTTCGTGAACGCGAGCCCGGTGGTGAGCGACTTCAAGCCCCGCAACTTCATTGACAACCTAGCACTTGCTAAGTGGAATTCGCTGAACCTGGTGCCTTCGAAGCAGGCGGACGATTCGACGTTTATGCGGCGGGCGTTTTTGGACGCGGCGGGGATTCTGCCGACGGCCGAGGAGGTCGAGACGTTTCTGGCCGATCAGGACCCGAACAAGCGGGCGAAGCTGATCGACCAGCTTCTGAACCGGGACGAGTACGCCGACTACTGGGCGTATAAGTATTCGGACCTTTTACTTGTGAGTTCGCGAAAGCTGCGGACGCCATCGATGTGGGCATTCTATAACTGGATCCGGGATTCCGTGGCGACGAATAAGCCGTGGGACAAGTTTGCGCGGGACATTTTTACGGGATCGGGGTCGACGCGGCAGAATGGGGCGCTGAACTATTTCGTGCTGCACAAAGACACGATAGAGATGGCGGAGAACGTGACGCAGGCCTTCCTGGGGCAACGGTTGACGTGCGCCCGGTGCCACAACCATCCGATGGAGAAGTGGACGCAGCGGCAGTATTATGAGTTCGCGAATCTATTCGCCCGCGTGGGGATCAAGAACGGGAATACGGCGACGGACAACGTCGTGTTTGCGAAGACTTCAGGGGACATTAACCATCCTCGGCTGCTGCGGCCGTTGGAGCCGACGCCGCTGGACGGCAAGGCGATGTCGCTCGATTCGACGGCGGATCGTCGGGTTCACTTCGCCAACTGGCTGACGAAGGACAACGACTACTTCACGCGGAACATCGTGAATCGGGTGTGGGCCAATTTCCTGGGCCGGGGAATTGTGCACCCGTATGACGACGTGCGGGCGACGAACCCGGCTTCGAACGAGGAG
>JANODS010001083.1:0-1020 GCA_031412835.1 Acidobacteriota bacterium
ACGCCACCCGCCCCGAAATGGACCAACTCATCACCGGCACCCCGCCCCTCGAGTTCGCCGCCGATACCGCCCTCCTCCGCTCCCTCCTCCACCGCTTCGCCGAACCCAATCTCTCCTCCTTCGCCCCCCATCCCGTCTTCGGAACCATGTCTTCCTGGGAGTGGCGCCGCTGGGGCTTCCTCCACGCCGACCACCACCTCCGCCAATTCGGCCTATGATCTTCGCACCCCTCCCCGTACCCGCCGCCCTCTCCCCCTGGGTCGAGTTCGCCTGGTCCCTCGAAGGCACCCCCGCGCCCCTTGAAACCATCCTCCCCGACGGCCGCTGCGAACTCGTCTTCCACTTCGGCCACCGTCCCCATCGCGACGGCTCCCCCCAATCCCCCGCCTTCCTCGTCGGTCAACTCACCTCCGCCGTCCACGTCGAACTCACCGGTCGCCTCTCCACCCTCGGCGTCCGCCTCCGCCCTGCCGCTGCCGGGTCCTTCCTCCGCCTCCCCGCCCACAAGGTCCAAGGCCGCTTCGTCGATCTCGACTTCCTCCATCCCACCGAACCCACCTGGCCAGCGCTGGCCACCGCCCTCCTCGACCACGCCAAACACTGCCCCCACCCCGATCCCGCCGTCACCCACGCCACCGGCCTCCTCCTCGCCTCCCACGGCACCGCCCGTATTGATGAAGTCGCCCGCGCCGCGAACCTCTCCCCCCGCCACCTCGACCGCTGCTTTCTCACCCACCTCGGCCTCCCACCCAAAGTCTTCGCCCGCCTCCTCCGCTTCCAGTCCGTACTCACCGCTTACCAAGCCGCCGACTGGCCCCGCTGGGCCGAACTCGCCCTCGACTGCGGCTTCTACGACCAAGCCCATCTCGCCACCGAATTCCGTCACTTCGCCGGCCTGCCGCCCACCCAATTCTTCCGCCATCCCTCCGCCCTCGCCCTCCTCCTCGCCCGTCGCTAAATGTCCGATTTCTCCAAGACTTCCCCGCGCTTCTCAGCTATCCTCAATCCACATGCGCTGCT
>JANODS010001084.1:0-4507 GCA_031412835.1 Acidobacteriota bacterium
ATCGTCAACAAATCGACAAGGTGATGCAGACCCTGAAATACACCAAAGTCGCCGTCGTAATCCCCGCTTCGTCCACCATCCCTTGAACTCGCCCAACAGGTCCCGAACGGGTTCACCTCGACCCCACCGTTCA
The DNA here is from genome assembly GCA_031412835.1 of Acidobacteriota bacterium. GTDB lineage: Bacteria > Acidobacteriota > Terriglobia > Bryobacterales > Bryobacteraceae. The sequence continues at coordinate 134 of JANODS010001084.1, forward strand.
CTCACCGAAAACGATCAACGGTGTGCTAGATTATTTTGAGCGTGACTCAAGAGACATTCCGACTGCAGGTAGAAAAAGCTTCGGCGACTCAGCTCGAAGATGTTGAAAAGCTAGCCAAGGAGTTCCGCCAGGAGGCGGCCCAGGCGATCAGCTGGATCGCCGAACAGTCGCACAAGAAAGGGGCCCGTGGGGACACGGCCCGACTGGTGTCGGCATCGCCTATAGCCCCAATGACAAATGGTCCCTCCGCGCCGGCTTCGGCATCTTTTACTCCGAAGAAAGCAAAAACTCCGTCTTCGATTTCAATCGCGGACTCGGCGGTCGCACCGGCGCCCTCGCCGGAACCTCCTTCGGTGTGCCCACCTTTACCTACGACAACTTCATTAATACCTCAGCCCTCCCCGTCAGCGTGCCCATCGGATTGACCTGGGCCGGCTCCAGCCATCTGCCAAACACCAGCACCATGCAGTACATCCTCAATATCCAACGTTCCGTCGGCAAGTCCACCATGCTCGAAGCTGGCTACATCGGTTCGCAAAGCCGCCATCTCACCTATCTCTCCAATCAGAACCAGGGCATCCTTAACCCCAGTCTTCCCGCCGTCCAACGCATCCCCTACCCCCAATTTGGCGCCTCTGGAATCCAAATGCTCTTCGCCGACGGAACCGGCAGCTACAATGCCCTCTCCGGCAAATTCACCCAGCGATTTGGAACCAACCTCAACACCCTTCTCTCCTACACCTGGTCGAAGTCGATTGATACCTCCAGCGCCATCCGCGGAACCGGCAACGGCTTCTCGCCCCAGGACGCCCGCTGCCCAAACTCCTGCGAGAAGGGCCTCTCCGATTTCAACGTCCCGCGCCGGTTTGTCGCCTCCATCCTCGGTTCACTCCCGTTCGGCAAAGGCCAAAAATTCCTCAATCACGGCGGCATTCTGAACCAGGTCGTCGGCGGCTGGCAGGCCAGCACCATCACCACGCTGCAAAGTGGCGGCACGGTCAATGTATCGGCCTGGGATTCCGGTGGTACGAACTTCATCACCAATGCCACCCGGTTGAACTGCGTCTCCGGAGTAAATCCGGTGAAAGAGAATAACAGCCAGACCGGCTGGTGGAACCCGGCCGCCTTCACCAACACCTTGCCCGGAACCTTCGGCAACTGTGGCCGCAACACCCTGCGGGGCCCTTGGCGTGGCACCCAGGACATCTCGCTCATCAAGCTCTTCCCCCTCGCCGAACGCAAGAATCTGGAGTTCCGCATGGAGATGTTTAACGCATTTAATCATACCGTCCTGTCCTCGCCGACCAGTATCAGTTGGGGCGGCGGGTCGGGTGCTGCGCCGATCTCCAATTTCGGCGTGATCACCAGCACCACCACGCCCATGCGCCAAATTCAGTTCGCGCTAAAATTCAACTTCTGAGCATGCTCTTACTGCGCATCACCCTACTCCTGGCTACCCTCGCCCTGCCCGCCTCGGCAGCCATCAAAGTCCTCATCGTCGATGGCTACAGCAACCACGATTGGCCCCGCAACACTCAACGCCTCCGCGGGCTCCTAGCCGCCAACCCCGAGTTCCATGTCACCGTCTCCACCGCCCCCAACTTGGCCGACGCCCCCGGCTGGCCCACATGGCGGCCCCGCTTCGCCGACTACGACGTCGTCATCCAAACCTGCAACGATATCCCCGGCGGCAGCAACGGCTCCACCCCCGGCCCCCAATGGCCCAAAGCAGTTCAAACCGACTTCGAAAACTACATCGCCAACGGAGGCGGCACCTACATCTACCACGGTGCCAACAACGCCTTCCCCAACTGGCCCGCCTACAACCAAATCATTGGCCTCGGCTGGCGACCCGCCGGTTTCGGCCGCGCCATCTCCCTCAGCGAACAAGGCGAACTTAAAATCCACGCTCCCGGCGACGGTGACAAAACCGGCCACGGCCCCCGGCTCAACACCGTCGTCCATCGACGCGGCGAACACCCCATCCATCGCGGCCTCCCCGCCCAATGGATGGCCGCTGAACTCGAAGTCTACTTCTTCGCCCGCGGCCCCGCCCAAAACATCGAAATCCTCTCCTACGCCCTCGACCCCAAAACCAAGCTCTACTGGCCCGTCGAATGGACCGTCCAATACGGCAAAGGCCGCGTCTACAGCAGCACCAACGGCCACTTCTGGAAGGATCAAGCCGACCCGCCAAACCTCAACGACGTCGCCTTCCAAACCATCCTCCCACGCGTCATTCAATGGCTCGCCAAACGCGAAGTCACCTCCCCCGTCCCGCCCGATTTCCCTAGCAAAACCGAACCCTCTCTCCGCCTCCCCTTCGTCACCGGCCAAGACCTCTCCGCCTGGACCGCCACCAAAAACAACAAGACGCGCGACCCCCTCGACCCCGGCACCGCCCCCCGCTTCTCCGCCAATGACGGCATTCTCACCGTCCATCCCGGACCGGAAAAAGCCCAGCAACGCCTCTCCACCAAACGCGACTTCCCCGGCAACTTCGAACTCCGCCTTGAATTCCGCGCCGAGTTCAACGCCGACAGCGGCCTCTTCCTCCGCGGCCCTCAATTGCAGGTGCGCGACTACCTCCTCGCCGGCCCCTACAAAACCCTCAAGAACTACAAGCCACAGGACTGGAACGAAATCGTCGTCACCGTCAAAGACAACCTGGCCCACGCCACCTGCAACGGCGAACTCCTCGAAGCCGCCTTGCCCATCCCGGCCAATGGTCCCATCGGCTTCGAAGCCGACCGCGGCCAAATGGAATACCGAAACATCCGCCTAATCCCCCTTCCCTAGCGGCTCCGCCCATTCCCCCTCTCTCCCGGGCCCGCGCAAATAAACCCGCCCCGCGTCATCCATCCGCGTCGTCACACCCAACACCCACTCCCCCTCAAACGCCACCGGCCCCCCCATTTCCCAATAAACAAGCCAATCCCCGCTCCCCGCCTCCCAACGCCTTCCCATCGCCATCGCAAACAACAACTCATACAACCGCCCCGCCACCGGCGTCCCAAACTTCGCGACGCTCTCAATGTTCGCCAGCAAATCCCGATGCCCAATCCCCACCCCGTCCATATAGACCGCCGCCCCCGTCACCGGCACCACCACCGGCACCAAACTCACCGCCCTCCCCGCCAATAGCGACGCCATCACCGCAATCGCAAACTCCCGCGGGTCCTCCTCCGTCACCACATCGATACCTCCCTTCCCCTTCTCCTTCCCCCGCCGGGAAGCCTCCTCCCACCACTCCCCAAACGTCATCGTCTCCACCGCTTCCGTCTCGCGCTCCTTCGCCACCACCACCCGAAACCGATCCGCCAGCGTATCCCCAATCAGCCGCAGCACGCACCGCTGCAACTCCTCCGGCGTCGTCGTTCCCGGCAGCGGTTCCCCCACCGAAATCGTCACCTCCCATCGCCGCCAAGGAAACCACGGAGCCGCCGTCGGAGACAACGGATGCTTCCACAATCCACTAATATGCATCGGGATAATCGGCGCGTCCGTCCCCTGCAAAATCTTCTCGTACCCCCGTCGAAACAGCGCCATCGAACCATCCCGCGTAATCTCTCCTTCCGGAAAAATCCCCACCATCTCGCCCTGCTTGATCACCGCCTGCGCCCCGCGCAAGTTCGCCACAATCTCCCGAATCCCTTCCTGCGCCATCGGAATGCAGAACAACGCCTTCGCAAACGGCTGCGCATACTTGTTCTCGTAGTAAGGCTTCCATAGCAAATACCGGATCCATCGCCGCGTCACCGACCCCATCAAGAACGCATCCAAAAACGAATAGTGGTTCGCCACTACGAGCGCCCCACCGCTCTCCGGCAGTCGCGCCCCCCTCACCTTCACCCGCAGCAACACCTTCAACACGCCATGCATAAACAGGCGTAACGCTTCCGAAAACAGAATCAAACCTTGCCCCCTCTTACAGCCAGCGCCAGCGCTCCTAACGTCCCGGCCCGCTGCCCAAACTTGGGCGCCCGGATCACCGGCAACGGCGCATAGCCATTCATATGCTTCTTCGCCGCCGCGCGAACCATTCCTAACATCCCCGGATGCTTCATCACCCCTCCGCCGATCAAGATCATTCGCGGCGACAACACACACGCATAGTTCTGCACCGCCATTCCCAAGTACTCCGCCGCCAATCCATAATCGCCGCCCCGCGCCGCAATCGCCGGCCCCGACGCCAATCCCTCCAAACAGTCCCCATGGGCATGGCAAATCCCCGGTGCCGAATCCACCCGCGCCACCCGCACATGACCCATCTCCGGATGCAGCAACCCGTGTAACAGCCGTGGGCCCGCGCGGGGGCGGGCGCCGGGGGGGGGGGGCGCGGGGCGGGGGGGGGGGGGGGGGGGGGGCGGGGGG
>JANODS010001085.1:0-2068 GCA_031412835.1 Acidobacteriota bacterium
AAACTGAGTGGCCTTCAGGGCGGAAACTTGATTAAAAAGATAGGCAGTGCCGTGGAAGTCGTTCGCGCCGCCCTTCATGACGACATTGACGGTACCTCCGCCGGTGTTGCCGTAGGCGGCGTCGGATTGGAAAACTTCGACCTTTACCTCGGCCACCGAGTCAGCCGGTGGATTGTAGGCGACGCGACGATTGCGGGTCATGTCGGGTGCGCCGTCAAGGAGGAGTTCGTTCGACTGGCCTTGGCCGCCGCCCATGGAAAAACCGGAGGGACCGGCGTTATCGAAGGGGCGGGTGAAGCGGGGGTCCGAGGCGGGCACGACGCCGAAGGCGAGTTGGGCGAGCGAGAGCGGCGTCCGACCGTTCATCGGCATCGACTCCAGTTGGGCCGTGGAGATCACCTGGCCGACGGAGGCGGAGGCGGTATTGAGCAGGGAGACGTCAGCGTTGACGGTGATGCTTTCCGTGATGGCACCGAGGCTAAGGGTGACGTTCTGCGTCAGTCGCTGGTTCGTGCCAATGCGGATTCCAGACTGCACGTACTTCTTGAAGCCGTTGGCTTCAGCGGTAAGCTCGTAGTCGCCGGGGGGAACGAAGGGGAGGGAGAAACTTCCGTCCGCCGCGGCGATGGCTTCATAGGCGGAGTTGGTGGAAAGTTCGCGAAGACGGACTTTCGAGCCAGAGACGGCGGCACCCTGGGGGTCGGAGACCTGTCCGGCAAGGGTGGAGCGGAACTCTTGCGCGAAAAGCGCGAGGGAGCACAACGTGGCGAATGCGATGACTGGACGCATGAATACTAGACCTCTTTTAGCGATCAACTTGGACTTAGGATATCAGTTCTTTGGGGCAAGCCCATTGCGGCGGAGCAGAGCGCCGGGGTCGGGCTTGCGGCCCATGAAGCTTTCGAAGAGGGTTTCGGCCGGTTGAGAGTTGCCTTGTGAGAGGACGGAGCGCCGGAACTGGTCACCGACTTCGCGGCTGATAACGCCATTCGATTTGAACTTGGTGAAGGCGTCGGCGTCGAGGACTTCGGCCCACTTATACGAGTAATAACCAGCGGCATAGCCACCCGCGAAGATGTGGGAGAAGTTACAGACGGGGCACTCTTCGGGTTCGATCTTGGCGGCGGAGAACCGCTGAGCGAGTTGCCGAGCGAAGGCGTCGGGGGCGCCGTAATCGGCGTTGGGCTGGTAGTCGGTATGAAGCAGAATATCGAGCGTCCCGCGGCTGAGTTGGCCCATCTGCGAGGCCCCGGCTCCGAAGTTGCGGGCCTGGGTCATCTTCGTGAAAAGAGCGTCCGGGAGAGGGGTCCCGGTCTCATAGTGGACGGCGAAGGACTTCAGGACGTCCTTTTCCCAGGTGAAATTTTCCATGATCTGGGACGGGAGTTCAACGAAGTCCCAGGCGACGGAGGTGCCATTGAGGCGGCGCAAGGGTCCGGCGGACAGGGCGAGATGGAGGAGATGGCCAAACTCGTGATAGAGGGTCGAGACTTCGCGGTGGAGCAGCAGCGCTCGGCCGGCCGCGTTGGGCGGGGTGACGTTCGAGACGATGACGCCGATGTGAGGGGTGCCGTTTTCGCCGACGAAAAACTGGTTCATCCAAGCGCCGGAGCGTTTGGATTCGCGGGGAAAGAAGTCGGCGTAGAAGGTGGCCAGGGCGGTGCCCGATTCGTCGTCAATGCGGAAGGCGCGGACCTGAGGATGCCAAACGGGGGCGTTCTTGAGTTCCGTAACGCGGATGCCGTAGAGTTGCTTGACGAGGGCAAACATGCCGTTGAGAGTGCGGTCCAGTTCGAAGTACGGGCGGAGCTCCTCAGGGCCGAACTGGAACTGTTGCTGGCGGAGCTTTTGGCTGTAGAAAGCAGTGTCCCAGCCGTGGAGGTCGGGGGCGACCTTCAAGAGCGTCGCCTTTTCGGCGTCGAAGAACGGGCGGGTCTTGGCTTCGAGGTCGCCGAGGAAGTCTTTGACGTTTTGGCCGGTTTTGGCCATGCGGAGTTCGGTTTGGTAGTCGGCGAAGTTGGCGTAGCCGAGGAGCTTGGCGAGTTGGCGGCGGAGTTCGAGGGTGCGC
>JANODS010001086.1:0-1483 GCA_031412835.1 Acidobacteriota bacterium
TCCCGCGAACTAGCCACGCGCCTCCGGGAGATCGCCATCCGCCTCGCCCTCGGCGGAAAACTCCCCACCATCCTCCTCCACATCGCCAAACGACCCGTCACAGCCGTCCTCGCCGGCCTATGCGCCGGTGCTGTATTCGGAATCGCCCTCGCCCCCATCCTCAAACCCTTTCTGGGCGACGCCCCGCCCAGCCCCTGGCTCGTCGCCGCGGCAGTCTTCCTACTCACCCTAATCGCCTCCGCCGCCTTCGCGCTACCCGCGATCCGGGCCCGAAAACTGGAGCCAGCCGCCCTGCTCCGGCAAGAGTAACTGGAAACGCAAAAAAAGAAGGGCAAAGCAAGCCCACGAACTAAGTTCGCGGCCCACTCTGCCCCTCTTTCCTGCAATTGCTGCGCTTCGATTAGGAAGAAGCGGCGGCGGCGGTCATCGACGAAGCGACCTTCGAGAAGATCGTGCTGATCGAGGTCGAAACGCCAGGCATGATGGCACCTGCGGCCACGGCCACAAAGCCCGCCATCAACGCGTATTCGATAAGGTCTTGGCCTTTGGTGTCCTTCAAGATCTGAACTTTCAGGATAAAATTTTTGATGCGATTCATAGTGTTTCCTCTCCGGCGCAGCCTGTTTGTATTTTCGTTTCGGCTGCTATTAGTAACGTATCATCGGGCAAGAAACGGCGAATCAGCAAACTTACCTATTTCGAATCTAAATTTGTCTCAGGATTTTGCCTAGCCGCAAACCAAAGTACTGGCTTAGACAAAGACCTTACATCAAGGGACAGCCGTCAAAATCAATCGCTCGATCAACCGCCCCTCCCGCCTGGGCCGTTTCGCGCAGGCCCTACCGATGCGTTAGCATGAATGGGGAATTTCATGTCACGCCACTACCTCACCCTCACCCTCATCCTCATCTGTACCGCGGCCCTCGCCCAGCAACCCCCGGCCGCCCCTCCCCCCGCCGCCGCCAAACCAGCCCGTCCCCAGCCCCCCACGCGCGACCCCAACTCACCCGGCTACGTCAAAGCCACCGAACTCCCCGACGGCACCGTCCCCTCCCCGAAACAGGACGGCAACTTCGTCATCGGACCCACCCATCCCGCCGCCCCGGAAACCGTCGTCAAGGAAGGCGTGCCCCAAGGCCAGATCATCGAATTCATCATGGAGTCGAAGGACAGCAAAATCTACTCCGGCATCGCCCGCAAACCCGGCACCTTCGGTCAACCCGACCCCGCCAACCCCGGCAAACTCCTCGTCGACAGTTACCCCCAGCCCTACACCCGCAAGGTCGCCGTCTATATCCCCAAGCAATACGTGCCCGGCACCGTCGCCCCCCTCCTCGTCGGGGCCGACGGGCCCGACCGCATGCTCTTCACAACCCTCGATAACCTCATCGCCGCCAAGCGCGTTCCCGTCATGATCGCCGTATCGATCGCCAACGGTAGCGGCGACGCCCAAGGCAGCCAGCGCGGCCTCGAATACGATACG
>JANODS010001087.1:0-4850 GCA_031412835.1 Acidobacteriota bacterium
GGTTCTGCCAGCCGATATTGGCGGAGACGCGGTCTTTGCGGTTGAAGGCGTGGTTGAGGCGGAGGCTCAGTTGTTGGGAGTTTTGGGGGACGCCGGTGACGAACTGGTAATTTTGGACGGCAGAGGGGGAGTTAGCGGCGGAGATGAGAGCGAGGAGGCCGCGAGCGACGGGGTCGATGCGGTTGGCGGGGATGCGATTACCGGCGAAGGGGAGGCCGGAGAGGGGGTCGTAGAGGGAGACCGGGACGTTCGTGCGGGAGGCGGAAAAATCGCCAACTCGTTCCAGGGCGGTGGGGACGGTGGCGACGCCGTTGAAGGGGTTGCGGCCGTAAGTGAGGTTGTACGAGAGGCTGAAGGAGGTGGCGTCGCCGATGATGAGTTTGGGGATTTTGAGAGGGCCGCCGAGGATGGCGTTGACGCGGTATTGGGCTTGGTCGGGACGGTCGTACTGGAGGCCGGTGAGGGAGTAGGGACGGGCGTTCCAATCGGCGTTGCGGGCTTGGAGGGACAGGGCTCCGCGGATGGCGTTAGCTTTCCTCTTTCGATTGCCAACGGTGGCGGCGGTTACTTTGGCGCTTCGGGCTCGGATGGCTTCTCGACCGCCGGGACCGCCGCCGAAGCCGCCACCCCCGCGGTCCCCGCGTCCCCCTTTACCGACTTTACCGAAGCCGCCCCCGCCGAAACCGCCACCACCGGGACGTCCGCCCCCAAAACCGCCCTGGGGCGGGCCGTTTTCAGGACGTCCCTCGGGGCGATTGAACTCCGGAGGTGCTTCGGCGGGGCCGCCGGAGAGGCCGCGGGAGAGGCTGCCGTTGAGAAGGAAGGCCTCGTTGTTATCGCCTGGCTCAGGGGCGGGCGGGGGCTCCGAGGCGGGCAGGTCCGGTAGAGCGACAACGGTTTCCGTGGGGGCTTGGCCGGGAGAGCGGAGTTGGAGGGACCACTGAGCGGGCTGGGTTTCGGAGGATTTGCGCCTTTGGGTAGCCGTCGCGAAGCCGAACATTTGAACGGTAAGGACCCAGTCGCCGGGAGGCAAGGGGAGCTCATAGCGGCCCTGTTCGTCGGTGACGGTTTCGAGCTTTCGCTCTCCCTGATTGGCGGTGACGACCGCGCCGGGGATGGGTGTATTGCCTGCGCGGACCAAGCCGGTGGCTTGGGCATGCAGCGAGGTAGCAATCAAGGAGAGGGCAAAGATCAGTCGCACAGAAGAGAATGAGTTAGGAACTGGCTTTCTTCAGCGTCATTTCCATCGCGCGGGGGGCACCTTCGCGCTGCATTTTGAGCTTGAGCTCGGTGCCTTCGAGCTTGCCGGTGTAGCTCATCGACATGGAGTTTCCGTTGAACTCAAGAACGACCTTGAAGGAGACGTCGCCGCCTTCGACCTTGCCGTCAGAAATGGGCACTTCGCCCATCGGGCCCATCATGGAGCCGGAGAGCTTGGCGCCATCAGCCTTGAAATCAAAACCGATTTCGCGGGTGTTGCCATCACGGCCGGGGGCATTGCCCTTCCATTTGCCGTCAATATCGGCGGCTAACGCAGCGGCGGCGAAGAGGAGGGTGAGGAGAATTGAGCGCATGAGAGAAATCCTTTGCTGGAAGCTAAGACCACGATCCAGCATGAAAAGTTACCCTATCTCAAACCCGGCAGCGGAAACAATGTTGCGCTCGCCCAGTTACTGGGCTTGGTGGCGGAGGATTCGACCGGCGCGAGTTTCGGTGATTTTGCCTTCGGCGACGGCGGTTTGGCCGTTGACGATGACGTAATCGAAGCCGACGGCGTAGGCGTGGGGGGCTTGGTAGGTCGAAGTGTCCTGGACTTTTTCGGGGTCGAAGAGGACGAGGTCGGCGGCGAAGCCTTCGCGGAGTTGGCCACGGTCTTTCAGATTGAAAGTCCGGGCGGGGAGCGAGGTCATGCGGCGGATGGCGTCTTCGAGGGTCAGGATTTTGCGCTTGCGAACGTACTCGGCGAGGACGCGGGGGTTGGTGCCGTAGCCCCGCGGATGGGGCATGCCGACACCGAAATCGCGGACGCCGGCGTCGCTCGCGATGGCGGTGTTTGGATAGCGGAGGATACGCTCCATGTCCTCGTCGCCCATGGAGTGATAGACCATTTGAGCGCCGCCTTTCTCGATCATGTCGAGGATCATCTCGGTTTCGGGCTTCTTTTCGATTTTGGCGATCTCGGCTATATTCTTGCCTTCGTAGTCCTTGTTCGGGCGATAGGTGGCGACGATGGCGTAGGAGTAGTCGGGGTGGCCGAGGTTCTTGAGGCCGGCGAGCATTTCCGCGGTGATCCGCTGGCGGGTTTCGGGCGATTTGAGGCGTTCGGAGATGGCTGCCTGACCGTCGGCGAGGGCCCAACTGGGGAGGGTGATACCGAGGTTGGTGGAGGAGTGGTCGTAGGGATACTGATCGACGACAACGTCGACGCCTTCGCGACGGAACTGCTCGACCAGGGCGATGGTTTCCTTCGAATAGCCCCAGATGGCGGGCGTATCGATTTTAAAGTGGGAGATTTGAACGCGGAGGCCGGACTGCTTGCCGACGGTGACGGCTTCGGTGATCGCTTCTTTGACCTTGCGGCCTTCGTCGCGCATGTGGCTAGCGTAGACGGCGTTGTACTTGCTGGCGGCCTGGGCGAGGGCGACGACTTCGGCGGTGTCGGAGAAGGTTCCGGGGATGTAGATGAGGCCGGTGGAGAAGCCGACGGCGCCATCGCGCATGGCTTGGTCGACGATGGCCTGCATCTTCGTGATCTCTTCGGGGGTGGCCTTGCGGTTGGCGGTGCCCATCACGTCGCGTCGGACGGAGTTGTGGCCGACTAGCGAACCGACGTTGAGGCCGACCTTAGTGGTTTCGAGGCGGGCGAACCAGGCGGCGAGGTCGGTGCGGGAGCCGCCGCAGTTGCCGGTGATGATGGAGGTGACGCCTTGATAGAGGAAGTTGGCGGCTTGAGGATTGAGTTCGACGGCGCCTTCGATGTGGGTGTGCACGTCGATGAAACCGGGGGCGAGGACGCGGTCTTTAGCGTCGATGGTCTGGTCGGCTGTTTTGGCCGCGAGGTTGCCAATGGCGGCGATGCGGCCAGCCTTGACGCCGAGGTCGGCGCGGAACCAGGGGTTGCCGGTGCCGTCGATGAGCCGAGCGTTGCGGATGAGCAGATCGAAATCAGCCGCGCTGGCGGCGAGGGCCAGACAGAGGAGGAAAGTTAGGCGCATGGAAGAATCCTTAGCTTTGGGCTACGGGGCCTAGGAAGAAATGGAAAGCGTTGGCGAGGAAGTCGCGGAGTTCGTGGCGTTTGACGACGGCGTCGAGGAAGCCTTTTTCGACGAGGAACTCGGAGCGCTGGAAGCCCGGGGGGAGCTTTTGGCGGATGGTTTGTTCGATGACGCGGGGGCCGGCAAAGCCGATGAGGGCACCGGGTTCGCCGATGTTGAGATCGCCGAGCATGGCGAAGGAGGCGGTGACGCCGCCGGTGGTGGGATCAGTGAGGACGCTGATGAAGGGGAGGCCGGCTTCATCGAGTTTCATGAGAGCGGCGGAGGTGCGGGCCATTTGCATGAGGCTGACGGCACCTTCCTGCATGCGGGCTCCGCCGGAGGCCGAGATGACGATGAGGGGGCACTTTTCGGCGAGGCACCGTTCAATGGCGCGGACGATCTTCTCTCCAACGACGGCTCCCATGCTGCCGCCGATGAACTTCATATTGAAGGCGCAGACTTGGACCCGGCGGCCTTTGAGGAGGCCAACAGCGGAGAGGATGGAGTCGCGGTGGCCGGTGGCCTGGGCCATGGAGACCATGCGTTCTGCGTAGGGTTTAGAATCGACGAAGTGGAGGGGGTCGGTGGAACGAAGCGTCGAGTCGAGTTCCTGCCATTGGGCATCGTCGAAGAGCAGGTTGAGGCGCTCTTCGGCGTTAAGCTTGAAGTGGTAGCCGCACTTGGGGCAGACCGAGAGGTTTTCGTCGAGATCCTTTTTCCAGATGATCTGGCCGCAGCCATCACATTTTTCCCAGAGACCCTCGGTTTTGAGGGTTCGTTGGTCTTCGGGCTCGGGAGTAAGGCTCGGAGTTTTGCGGGTCCACCAGGACATTCCTATTAGCGTAGCGTGGTGGGGGACTTGGGCGCAATGCTTGGAATCGGGCACCCCCATCGCGGCCATAAACCTCGGCGAGTTGAGAGAGCGAGATTTCTTGCAGCGGGTCATCGCGACGCATATCGAGCGCCAACCCATCGTGACCCGTGATCCACTCCCGCAACTCGCAGCCGCGCGTTCTCCCCGCGGCTGTTCGCTCCCCCGGTTCAATCGCGGAGCCACCCCCCGAAACTTCAACGGAAGTACCCGGGTCGATCGACGCATACGCCTAACCCCGCGCTTCAAAATAACCCTTGACGCATTCTTTTTAATTATGTATTATAAATGCAACTTTAACCCTTATGCCTACCCTCTATGAACAACTCGGCGGCGCTCCCGCCGTCGAAGCCGCCGTCGATCTCTTCTACCGCAAGGTCCTCACCGACCCCCGCATCTCCGACTTCTTTGAAGGCGTCGACATGGACCACCAGATCTCCAAGCAGAAGGCCTTCCTCACCATGGTCTTCGGCGGACCGGTCGCTTACTCCGGCCAGGACCTGCGCCGTGGTCACGCCCATCTGGTCGCCCGCGGCCTTAACGACTCGCACTTCGATGCGGTCATCGAACACCTCGGCTCGAGCCTCGCCGAACTCGGCGTCGCCCCCGCGCTCGTCGGTGAAGTCGCCGCCCTCGCTGAAACCACCCGCGCCGACGTCCTCGGGAAATAGCCCATGCCCACGCTCCAATGGGAGGGCCAATCCATCGCCGTCGCCCCCGGC
>JANODS010001088.1:0-5381 GCA_031412835.1 Acidobacteriota bacterium
GCGAAGAACGCACTGAAGATCAACTACGCTGGCGTTGGCGCATAGCGCGCGTGGCTTTCGATCTAGAATCCGCGGCTGGGCCGGTAGCCGGGCCGGGCTCGGACACGGTACTTCTTGCCTACATCGCCGACCACTTCGACGGCGATTTTGCGGAACCCGTCGTTGGGATTGGTCTGAGGATAGTAGGTGACGGTATACGAGTTACCCAGATCTTCGCGAATTGACTCGAACGCTTCGACCTGTTTCTGCCATGTTTTGGCGAAGTAAGCCTTGCCGCCCGTCCGGGTGGCGATGCGCTTGAAGACGCTGCTGGAGATCGCGTCTCGGCTCGCCTCCGCCGTCGATATGACATAGATCGGGATGCCTTCATCTTCGGCCACGGCGCGTACGTCGTCCGGAGCGACCATGCTGGCGTTGTCAGGGCCGTTTGAGAATACGATGACCACCTTGCGTCCCGGCACCTTGGCGGCGTCCCTGAGCGTCAGGAGCAGCCCATTGTAGAGAGCGGCATCGTCACCGGCGACCGCTTTGCGCAGGCCTAGAATGGCGTTGTTGCGGTCCTTCGTAAGGTCCGCCGCGCGGGTGAGGTTGCGGGAAAAGGTATAGACGGCGACTGAGTCGGCGCGGTCGAGTCCGCGGACGAAGTCGGCAATGGCGTCGGAGGCGTAGACGAAGCCGCGGTACATGTAGTTCGAGGTGTCGAAAAGCACGAAGACGTTGGTTCCAACAAAGGCGTCGGATTTCACGTCAGGGCCAGCTTTGTCGGCGTCGCCGCCGGGATTGAGAGGCTTCATGGAGCCGTCGTCCATCACCTGCATGACGGGTTTATTCCCCTCGGCAAAAGTGTTGAGCTTTTGGGCGATGCCATCCTCGGTGATCTTAAAATCTTTTGGTTTCAGTCCGTTCACGTATCGACCTTTGCTGTCGGTTACGGTGAAACCGAGCACAACCATGTCGACTTTCACGCGAAACGTGGGGCGGCTCGTATCCTGCGCGAGCAGGTACACCCCGGCTCCGCTGAAGAGCGAGAGACCAATTCCGATTGCCACAATGCTGCGAAGAGACTTCACAACATCCTCCTGAACTGAAATTTTTATTCTAAACCCGCGGCGGTGGCCGGCTTGTTGTTTTTGTTGATCGCGTCGGTGCCCACGTTCCGAAGGCTCCGCAGCAGGGCGGGCCAATCTTCGAGGTGAGTGGCGAAGATTCGTTCGACTGTATGGCGCGTCCACTCGGGGATGCTCACGTTCAATTGGCCGGGGTTGAGGTACAACGAATCGGCGATCGAAGCGTAATAGAGGGTGCTCGACTCCCAGCTTTCCGCCATAACGCGGCTCGAGTAACCCATCAAAGTGGGGAAGGTTCGGAGGAAGAGCAATTCGGGTTGATAGCTGTTTGTAAGGGTCGGCTTCGGGGTGCCGAACAACTTCGAGATCGCCGGATAGTTAACCGACTGCGGCGCTGATTTGGCGAGTCTGCGAATCTCGCTCGCCAGATCGGGGTCGCCTAAACCGTCGGTGTTTACGGTCCGCATGGCGAGAACGAAGGATTCGGTTGGGGTTACGCTTTCGAGCGCCTTCGACAAGTCTCCGTCGGCGAGCAGACGACCGACGAGTCGGGCTCGGGCGGGCGGGGCTTGCTGGATGAGGGTCTCGACGACCCGTTCCCGCAGGGTCGAATTCAAGACGCTTTCGGCCAAAAGGGAGTCGGCGTAGCGCAAGTGAAGGGCCGTGAAGTGCAGTTGATCGGGGGTGACGTCCCAATACCGGGGGACCTTCGCGCTTTGGATCAGTTGCGGAACCAGATCGCCCCAGATCAGCGCCTGTTCACGGCTCGGCACGAGGAAGTTCTGTTCCGCCTCGGCCAAGGCATAAGACAGACCGACCAGAGAGCCGACCAACCGCCCGCCCGCGCTGGCTGGCCAGCCGGTGCCGACGACCTCGGTATGGCGCCAAGTTTGATTAGTGCCCTGGAGGCCCAGGAAGTCGTGGCTCCGGACAAAAATGGGGTTGGTGTAGAGGATCTGCGCGCCGGGGGGGGCAAAGTGCGCGTAGTTCAAGCCGACCAGGGTGTCGCGCAGAAGAGGCGCGAGAGAACCTTTGATGTCCGCCAGTTTCTCGGCGTTGCCGGCCGCTTTTTCAATCGCTGCGCGCAGATTCAATTTTCGTTGATTTTCGATATGACGTTCCGACCAGTAGCCGAACAGGAGTGCGTTCTTTTCGACACCCGACAATCCGGCCCGAGGCAGTTGGACGTCGGCTAGGCGTTGGGCGACCCGGGCGATGATGGCGGGGTCAATCTTTCCGCCTTTGCCAAGAGCGTCCAAATGATCGGCGAGATCGAGAATGGCCTTCAAGGAGACGAGGCGCTGTGCCTCGAAGATTTTCATTTGCTCCTGGACGAGGGCGATATGGGAGTCGCTTTCGAGTTGCTCGTCGAAGCCGGCGAGAAGGTCCAACATACGATCTTGCGGATTCGCTTCGGGCCGCGATTTGGTGGCGGCGAGCAGGATTTTGAGGCCTTCGGCACCGGCGGCGAAGACGTCTTTGTTCGACTTTACTTTCGCGAAGGAGCTTGTGATTTGTCCGAATACCTTGTCCGCGTCCGCTTCGGCGATGGTGCCTTGGCGTACGAAGATCTGCCAGAAGCTGACGAGCGCTTGCAGCGTACCGGCGGAGTCGGCACGAACGCCTTGGTCGCGAATGCCAACTTCGGCAGTGAGGAGGTCGATGTAGGCGAGGATGGTCGCGTCGGTGAGGCGGGGTGTTTCGTTGAGGACGGGGTATTGCGCCCCGAAGGCTCGAAACTCGCGCGCCAGACGATCAACCGTGGCCGGGAGCAAGGGTTTTTCGCGGCGGCGATTCATATCACTGAGCGCCATATAGATCCGCAGGGGCTCATTTTCGACGGCCTTGCGGCTTAGGGCGAAGAGCGCCTCGATTACGTCGTCGGACTCTTTCCAGCCCGTGGCGGCCTTCGTTAGTTTCCCGTCGTACTTGCCGTGCGGGTGCTTGATGAAGAGGTTTTTCCAGATCTCGACGTTGCCCGGAACATGGGGTTTGCCGTCGGCTTCCAGGCGCAGGCGGGTGGTCAACAGAAGCAGGTCCGTATTGGCGCGGAAGACGGGCCGGGCGGGTCCGGGACTCGTGATTCGGCCCTTGACGGCTCCGTAGTAGCGCCGCAGCCTGTCGGGCTGGGTGAGGAACTCCTGGACCGGACCGGCGATCCGGGAGATGGAGTCAAAGTAGCTGCAAAGCCAGCCATCGTCTTTGGCGACGAGGCGTTCAAAGAACGCGGCGGGGTCGGAAGGCGAGGCCCCGGCCAGTTCAGCCCAGATCGCTTCCGCTTTGGGCCCGCCGGGTACGACGGCTTTGCCGTTGCGGATGTAGAACATGCCGCCGAAGAAATCGAGCACATGGGAGAAGGCCTTCAGCCTCATGACGGGCACGCCGGCCTTCATTTTGTCGGCGGTTTCTCGGTCCAGCTTCGAAATACCGAGGTAGAGGCGGCAGAGTTGCGGGTCGCCGAGGAAGGAGTCGATGAATTCGCCCTGGACTTTTTCCTTCGCTCCCAGCCAGTAGGCCGAGTCATAGAGGATCGGCACTTTGGTGGCGCCGAAGGGGTACGCGAAGGGGCGATTGGAACGGAGCGCGGTTTCCAGTTCGGCTAGCGGAAATCCTGAATCGATGGTCAAAAAGGCGCGCGACGCATTGACGGTCTCGAGCACTACTTCGGCTCCACAGGCTCCGCGCATCCGGTATCCGAGCGCTTTCAAAAGGTCCGCGGTGATGGCGGAGTCACACTGATCGACTTTAATTGTCTTCGCATCGCCAGCCAGTTTAGTCAACTCACGGGCTTGGCCCAAATAACGAACCACCAGCTTCAGATACTCGGTCTGCTCCAGTCCTTCGGATGAGTTGGCCGCTTGGTATCCATTGGTGACCACGTTGCGCGCCAGAGCAGGGAGGATTTCTTCTTCCGGAAGATCGGGGGAAAGCGCCGCCATCCGGTTGAAGGACTTGAGGGGCCCGGGAATCTCAATGATGGACCAATCCTGGCCTGTGTTCCGAGGCTTCCGTTCGGGGATCGCCGTGGCCAAATCCTGACCGCCCGCCTTTCGGTAGGCATCGAGGTGTTGGGTTGCCGCCGCTGAGTCACCGCCGAGTAGGTCCAGGATCGCCAGCCTGCGGGCTACCAGCTTGCGATCTCCGCCGCTCTTTTCGAGCAAGGCGAGTAGTTTAGTATGGGCTGCCCGAGCCGCCGGGTCGCCATGGCGGTCCAAAAACTCAGCGTAGAAGGAAAGGGAGACAGGGTCGTTGGGGGCATTCCGCACAGCGGCCGCGAGGAGGTCCCTCGCTTCGGCGGATTTGCCTTTTGATTCGAGTGCCCGAACTTGAGTGGTCAAGTCTTGAGCGCCCAAGTATCCGACCATCCCTGCGAAAAAACACGTGAGTAGCAGCCGCATCGCTTTGCCGTCCCTCAATCGAAGATCGAACTCAACAGACTTATTACGATATCACCAAAAACAGTGGCGACTTGACAAGTCGTCATAATTTCAAGCCGTGATGATCAGAGTTAACAAGATCGAGGAACGGCGCAAAAAAAACGGGAGAGCAGGCTGGCGGCCTACTCTCCCGGTGCGGAGGGAGTTGCAAAAAAGCAGGTCTAATGAACGAGCTGTTCGCCCGAACCAGAGACGGAGGTTGTCATCGGATCCGCCACACGGAGGCGATCGGGCACGACGAGTGCCTGATAGCCTTGCGCGAGTCTGGTGCTGCCGAAATCGCTGATGAAGGCGTACCCGTGCGCGAACTGGAATTCGCAGGTCGTCATCATGTAACCCTGGAAATTCGGGCGTTGAGCGGAAACCGTGAAGGTCCATTGCTCACCGCCTTGGAGCACGGGGCTGGTTAACGGCGGGAAGAGGGCTTGGTTAGCGGCGGTGAACGGTGTGGGGAAGAACGTTGCCACGCACCGACCGGTCTGCGGGAGGGTTCCCAACGTATCTCTCGAGCTGTTGCTGACCGAGAGGCCGGTATCGAAGCCGGACTGGTTGGTGAGGAACTGGAAGAGCAGCGTGGTGCGGCAGGCGTTGATGACAAAGGCCGGGGCGGGGGTCGTGAGGCCGGCGTGTCGCGGGACTAAGTCGGTGGTGGATGCGGAGGCCCCGCCGGTTTGCGGGCCGAAGCCGCCCGCGACGCTGATGGTGCCGGCGGTGGGCTGGGGCGTGCCGGTGAAGGCAACCACGACGCCGAAGGCGACTGACTCGACGGTATTGGTGTCGGTTTCAAGAAGTTCCCAGTTCACTTCGCCGCTCGGCGGGACCAACCGAAGTCCGCCGTCGGCGGCAGAATCGTTTGGCAGCGGGGTAAACGGCAGAC
>JANODS010001089.1:0-17730 GCA_031412835.1 Acidobacteriota bacterium
CAAGACGCTGCTCGGCGAAGGGCTCCTGACCAACGAAGGCGCGTCTTGGCACGTTGGAGAATTCGGCTTTTGGTGAACAGCGCGTTGCGCGTGACGAGCACGTCGCGGATGAGTTCCGGGTCGTTGACCAAGTAGATGTGCTGGTGACCAGCCCGGAAATAGGCGAGTGGCCCGAAGTCAGCCGCGACCTTTTCTATGTAGCTGAGCGGGTCCTTCCGGAAGGCGAAGAGGCCTCCGGAGAAAAGCCCACTGGGCGGGCCAGGCGGTCTGACGACGTCCGGCATGAAGCGTTAGATCGGCAGGTTGAACGGCACGATGTTTTCGCGGTCGAAGGTGACGCCGAGAAAGCCGAGGCACATTTCGTCCTCGGTGCCTTCACCCCAACGCACGACTTTCAGCGGGTTGCTGGGGTTCTTCGGGTTTTTCTCCGAGTTGTCAAAGGTACAGGTGGCGCGGAGGCGATCAAAGGCGTTCAGGCGGATGGGCTGTTGGTACTTGTAGAAGCCTTGCCAGTTGAAGTCCCAATCGTCAATGGCAATCAGAGATTCTGTCGATCCGTTGACCTTTACCTTTTCGAGCTTGAATTTCTTGCCCAGCAAGTGCATGTGCGGGGCGACGAGATAGGCGGTGGCGTCGAACAGAGGAGGAATGAGGAAGTTGGCGACCACGTCATGGCTCTCCGCACCGGCTGGGATACGGAAACTGGTATTGACGACGGGTAGGTAGACGAGGCGCTTGTTCACTTCCTTCTGAGAGAAGTAAAGGCCAACCTTCGTCTGATCTTCCTGGTTGGTCCGACCGCCGGGGTAGTAATGCACCTGCATGACCACATCGACGCCTTTCGGCAGCAGCGTGCCGACGCCTTCGGGAAGGCGGGAGGTTCTCATGCCGGGGACCCAACCGCCGGCCATGCTCGAAAGAGTCAGCGGAATGCCATCGCCGGGCCCGCCGAAGCAGTCATAGCCAGGGTTGCCGTCTTTGCCATCCATTTGACGAGCCTTGCCGGAGGAATCGAGATACAAGATCACGTGATGAACCACTTGGCGATTGCCGGGGACGACTTGGATCGCGTCCGTATAGCGGTCGGCTCCAAAGTCGGTGGGAATCACGAAGCAGCGGTAGATGTCGCCGCGACGGTTGAGGGAGTAGGTCCGCGGCATCGTCAGGACGGCGTCGGGATCGCCCAGTTGAAATTCGCCGGTTTGGACGGTTGGCTCGGGAAGGTCGCGGGCATCCCCTTCCGGAGCGCCGCCGCGATACCAGTTCAGAATGAGGTCGCGTTGTTCGTCGGACAGGCCGAAGTTGTTCTGAAACTCGCCATGGCCGGGGATCGGTTTCCACGGCGGCATCTGCTTGGTTTCGACCACGCGCTGAATGTCTTCGCCCCAAGTCATCGCCGCTTCGTAAGAGTCAAGCGCAAACGGGCCGATGTCGCCTTCGCGATGGCAACCCTGGCATTTCTCCTGGAATACGCGGGAAATCTCGCGCGTGTAAGTCACCTGACCCAGCGCACACGAAGCAAGAACGGCAAAGGACAGCGCAAGTTTCACAAACACCCTCTACGTTTCAGTATGACGCAGGATGGTGACGATCGCTTGGGCTTCGGCGGACAGTTCCTGGCCGACCGGGCCGACCTTCTCCGCGGTCTTGAACTTGACGTTGACGCGGTCAGCGGGCAGGCCGACCAGCGCGGCCAAGTTCGTACGGATCTGTTCGCGATAGTCTTTCAGTTTGGGCCGCTGCAGGATGACGGTGGAATCGACGTTGGAGAGTTCGAAGCCACGCTCGCGCACGAGGCCAAGGGCGTGCTGGACAAAGCGGTCGGAGGAGGTGCCTTTCCATTGAGGGTCTGTGTCCGGGAAGTGCATTCCGATGTCACCGAGGGCGACCGCGCCCAGCAACGCATCGGTGACCGCATGCAGCAGAATATCTCCATCCGAGTGGGCTTCGAAGCCCGTTTCATGGGGAATCACGACCCCGGCGAGGATGAGCACCCGCCCCGGGGCGAGGCGATGGTTATCCCAGCCGAGCCCGGTTCGGTACTCGGTCATGACTGTTTCCGCGTCGCCTCTTCGGCCAGGAAAGCTTTGGCGAGTTCAAGGTCTGTGGGCTTGGTGATTTTGATGTTTCGATCACTGCCGGGGACGACGTGGACATCGACGTCTTCGAGGCGCTCGACCAGCGAGGATTCGTCGGTGCCGGTGAAGTCATCGGCGGTGGCCTGGGCGAACGCTTTCCGCAGCAGGGCAAGACGAAACACCTGCGGCGTCTGCGCCAGCACGAGCCGCTCCCGGGGTATCGTGGTTTCGATGCGATGGCGCGCGACGCGCTTCACGGTATCGACCGGCACGACACCGAGGATGGCGGCACCGCAGAGGGCAGCCTCGGCAATTACGGCTTCGATCTGTTCGAGGCTGACGAAGGGGCGCACCGCGTCGTGGACGGCGACTAACTCGACGGACTCATCGAGCGCGGCGAGGGCATGTTCGACGGACTCTTGCCGCGAGTCGCCACCGACGACGAGGCGGACCGGCATCGCGAGCGATTCCTTATCGAGAAGTTCCTGGAACCATCCGATGTCGTCGCCGCGCAGGGCTACGACGATTTCGTTAACCGCCGCGCATCGGGCGAATTTACGAATGGTGTGCAGCAGAATGGGCGAGCCTTCAAGCACCAAAAACTGCTTGCGGTTGTGGACTGCGTCCGGCTGGGACTTGGCCATGCGGGTGCCGAGGCCCGCCGCTGGAAGGATGACAGCAACTTTCATGGTCAGGGCTTTTAGTGTAGCGCGGCGGCGACCTTTTCGGCGCTATGCACGCGTTCGTCGAAGCGACCGAAGATCATTTTACCGGCCGTGGTTTGCAGAACGCTGGTGACGGAGATCTCGATCGTCTTCGAGATCATCTTGCGGGCGTTATCGACGACGACCATTGTCCCGTCATCCAAGTAGGCGATGCCTTGGCTTTGTTCTTTGCCTTCTTTCAAAATGAACACCTTCATCAATTCTCCGGGCAGCACGACCGGCCGGAGTGAGTTGGCGAGTTCGTTGATGTTGAGTACTTCGACGCCGTGAATCTGAGCGACTTTGTTCAGATTGAAGTCGTTGGTGACCACTTTGCCATGGATGAGCTTGGCGAGTTCCAACAGCTTCATGTCGACGTCGCGGACTTGGGGGAAGTCTTCTTCCACGATGCGAATGTGCAAGTCGGGGTTCTTCTGGATCCGGCTAAGAATGTCGAGGCCGCGGCGACCGCGGTTGCGTTTGAGCGAGTCCGAGGAATCCGCCACGAGTTGCAACTCGCGTAGGACGAACTGAGGAATGATGAAGGTGCCGTCGATGAAGCCGGTCTCGGCGATGTCGGCGATGCGGCCATCGATGATGACGCTGGTGTCGAGAATCTTCAGGTCTTCTTTCGGGATGACGATTTCGCTGCCGAACATGCCGCCGAGCGCTTTTAAGTTCAGCATTTCACCTTTGTTGGCACCGATGACCATGCCGCAGTACGTCATCCAAAGTAAGATCATGACTTGGAGAAACGGGACGGTGTCACGATTCGTGGGGAAGGCCTGAGCGAGGACGAGGGTCATCAGATAGGCCCCGAGGATCGCGAAGACACTGCCGATGGCGGCCCCCAGCAGACGCTGCAGCGGGACGCGGCGCACGCGCACTTCAAAGGCGACGATGAGGCCGCCCACGGCGGCTCCGACGGTCGCGGCGGGCCAAGGGGGCAACGCCGCGGGCTGCAGGAAATACGCGGCAACGGCGATGGTTATGACGAAGACAAGTCGAACAATGAAAAGGTCATTCACGGAGATTCCCACACACTGGGCCTGCTTACGCTACCGCAGAACGAGGGCCCGTGCAAGGGGTGAAACGTCGATTTGTCCAATTTGAACTTTACGATAGGACTACGAGACTCTGTAGTCGAGAAGCCATTTGAGCCCGACGTTGGACCTGGGCAGAGTACTCGACAGTGTCGCGCTAGCCTACGATCTTTCGTCGGTTGCCTGCTCCGGAAAACCCTCTCGATTTGGCGAGCGCTTATTCATATGAATACTGGGGTAATCTGGGGATTAAGGAGCGATTATGGCTTCACCGGAACAACTTAGTATTGCCACCGCGGAGGGCTTTGGCCTGCAGCTTTCCTCTGGCCTTGCAAACGAGCTGGCGCACCGAATCGCGGGGGCGGCGAATGCGTTGCCGAAGCGTGGACTCGAGGTTTGTGGGTTTCTACTTGGGGAACGTTGCGCGAATGTGTTCGTGGTCACATCATTGTTTCCGATAAGTTGCCGTTATGCCGAGGGACCCGCTTTTCGGACCAGCGAAGGAGAGTTGAGCGATGCGTTGCAACGGATGCAACCGCTGAGCCGCGTGATTGGGTTTTACCGTAGCCGCAATGACGGCTCACTCGATCTGGATAGCCAGGACCGACTACTTCTCGATCGGCTCGCTGGCAGGCCCCTGCTGGCGCTCTTAATACGGCAGCAAAAAAACTCGGCGGGGGAAGGGCGCATGCTGGTATGGGACGGCAATAACTTAGTGGCGAGCGTGGGAGAGATTTTCTCGACCGAGCAGTGGATGACGACCGCACGGCCAAAATCCAAAGATCTAAAGCCTCCTTCACCTCCAGCCCTCGAAATGGCGCTACTTCCGATTCCAGAGCCTCCGTTGGAGCAGACGGGGACGGATCAGCAGTCTGGGAATGAACGAGTGGCATGGATCGCGGCTGTCGCATTCGCTTTTGCCTTGCTGCTATTCGTTGCCTGGCGAATTCAGTACGTGCCCTTCGCTGGCACCGGAGCGCTGCCGAGCGAAGCGGGAAGAGCCATTCCACCTCCGCTTGTGATCGTTCCGGGGCGGGGGCCGTCGCAAGCAGGAGCGGCGAGTAGCGACCCGGCTGGCGGCTTGGGCCAGGATGCGAAGGTCTTGCGGTCTCTTAAATTGTGGATTCGCGACCGTGACGACATCGTGCTGCGAGAGTTCGCTGTTCGAGAGCTGGCACGCCGAGGGAAGGAGGATCCGGAAACTTTGCCGCTACTCGTTGAAACTGCTCAAAGCGACAGTAGCGAAGTCGTTCGGGTTGCGGCGGTCGAAACGATTGCAGGCGGCTGGGAGATGAAATCGTCCACGCGCGACTTTTTCGAGGAACGAGCACGCATCGACAGCAGTTTAGCGGTCCGGCAGACAGCGGAGCGAATACTGGCGAATGCGACCAAACCTAGCGGAGGTGTAAACGAAAGCCGCGCCGCTGTGAGCGACAACAAAAAAGCGTCTCCGCCCAAAGTCAATAAGCCCGTTGCGAAGCAGTCGAAGCTGGCCAAATCAGAAGCAGGATCAGGGACCGCCCCCCAGCAACCACAAGCGGCCCCCCGGTTCCGGCCTCCCACGGCAGCGAAATCGGCTCCTCAAACACCGAAACTGCCGCTCCCGGTACCGAATGAAGTTGCGAGGACGAAACCAGAACGGCCCTCTTTCAACGTCCCGGCACCGGATATTCCCAGTCGCCCCCGGTCGGTGCCTGATGTGATCTCGCCGCCGGCAGCCGTACGGCAGACCCCGGCCGTAGTGATCCCGCCCGACTTCCGCCGGTTGGTACGGGGGGAAGCGCTGATTTCAGTGCGTGTTGCGATCGATGCAAAAGGCCAAGTGTCTACAATCTATCCGTCAGAGGAAACAGGTAATTTGGAGCGGTCGTTGTGGGGCTTCTGTTCGCGAGCGGTGCGCCTTTGGGCTTTTAAGCCAGCCCGGCGGAATAACGAGGCGATACCTGGCGAGTTGATCCTAAACTTCCGCGTTACGTCCAATCCTTACCATTAGATCGACCTCAGTCGGAAAGGACGCGTCTATGGGATAAAGTTTTTCAAGTATCGGCCACTCTGCACGAGCGACGCTTTTCGGTTTTCGAGCGAACCTTCAAACGCGCGGTCTTCGACTTCGATACAGACCGCTCCGTTGTAGCCAGTCTCGGTCAAAACGCTAAAGAATTTGCCCCAGTTCACGTCGCCCATGCCCGGCAGCTTCGGCGTGTGAAACAGATTCGGATGAGCAAAGACGCCTACTTCGTTCAACTTCTCTTTGTCGATTCGCGCATCTTTGGCGTGCATGTGGAACAGCTTCGGCGCGAACTCGCGCATGGCTTTCAAGTAGTCCATGTGCTGCAGGATGAAGTGCGACGGGTCGAAGTTGAGACCGAAATTGTCGCTGGGAATGTCGCTAAAAGCGCGACGCCAAATCGCCGGTGAAGACAGTAGATTTTTGCCGCCGGGCCACTCATCCTTCGTAAACGACATCGGGCAATTTTCAATGCCAACTTTGACGCCCTGGTCCTCGGCGTATTTGATGATGGGCCGCCAAGTCTTCAAAAACCGGGGCCAGTTGTCGTCGACCGAAAGCTTATGATCGCGACCGACAAAGGTGTTCATCACTCCGACGCCGAGTAGCTTCGCGGCCTTGATGACGGCCTTGATGTGGTTGCAGTAGAGCTTTGATTCCTCGGGGTCGGCGGTCAACGGGTTCGGGTAGTAGCCGAGACCGCTGATGGAAACTCCGTATTTGGCGGTCAACTCTTGAACGCGTTTCGCGTCGGCGGCGGTGAAGCCAGCCACATCGATATGCGTGATGCCCGCATAGCGGCGCTCCGCTTTGCCTTGGGGCCAACACATCACTTCCACGGCAGAGAAGCCATTTTGAGCCGCGAAGCCTAACACTTCTTCCAACGACAGATCAGGCAGAATCGCCGTGACAAATCCGAGAGTCAACATGCTTTCTAGTAAATCACGAAAGGTATTGCACTTCCTCTTCGATCACCAAGCCAAACCGATCAAACACTCGACGCTTGAGTTCAGTCAGCAGAGCGAGGAGATCGGTCGTCACGCCTCCGCCCGAGTTGTAGACAAGGTTGGCGTGGTAGTCCGCCACGCGGATGGCGCCGACCGCGTAGCCTTTCGCACCCACTTCCTCAAGGAACCAGCCCGCCGGGATTTTGCCTTCGCGGATGACGCTCGCCGGGACTTGAACCGCCACGGCGGGGGGCAACTCGCGTAGCAACAAGTTCTTGAAGATAGACCCGGCGCACTGCATGGTCGGGGGAAACTTTGCGTCGCGGGTGGCTCGGATCGACGCGGATCTAGCGGCCAACACGGCAGTTTCGCCGGGCGCGAGCCCCAACCCGGCCGAGAGGATCTGCCACGATTTGTTCCGCTTGAAAATGCTCTCCCGATAGCGGAATTCGCACTGTTGGCGGTTGAACTGCTGAACTTCGGCGCCAACGGCGAAACGAACCCAATCGATGCGTTCGGCGATGGACTGGCCGTAGGCTCCCGCGTTGCCATAAATCGCGGCACCAACCCAGCCGGGAATTCCCGCCATGGCCTCCAACCCCGCCAAGCTGTTGGCGTTCGCGAAATCGACAAGATCGTTCAGCTCGGCACCGGCCTCCACGCGAACGCCTGGGCCATCAAGGGTAATCTTAGCCGCCGAATATTGCAGGACCAAGCCGGGGTAGCCAGCGTCGCTGACGATCAAATTCGTTCCCCCGCCGATCGTGGTCCAAGTCAGGTCAGAGCCGGTCAGCACGGCAAGAGCGGCGAGGTAAGCGGCTTCGCTGGTCGTCGAAAGCAACGCCTGGCAGGGGCCGCCCAACCGGAAACGGGTATAGTTTTGAAGAAGCGCGCCCGTTTGGACGCTCAAATCAGGGATGGTCTGGAGCCGCTCCAGCGCCGCGAGGGCCAAAGTCATTTTTTTGATTATGGCTAACCGAGGCGGCGCGTGTCAGTCTAATCGTTAAAATGCACGAGATTGATCTGGCAGCAGTGAGCCGGGTGCAGGCGGGCGAAGCGGAAGCCTTCGCCGGGCTGGTAGAGCGCCACAGCCGGAGTGTGTTTCGCGTGGCGTATCGAATCACGGGCAATGAAAGCGATGCGGATGAAATCGTACAGGAGACGTTTATGCGGGCCTATCGGGAGATCCATCGGTATGAGTCACGGGCGAGTTTCGCCACCTGGATTCATACGATCGCCAGAAATCTGGCGCTCGACACGTTGCGAAAGAACCGACCGGGTACGACCGAACTGGAGCTGGTTTCGTCGGCTCCGACGCCGGAACGCCTGGCGAGTTCGCAACTGCTGGGCGAACGAATCGCGGCGGCGCTGAACGGGCTCAGCTTGCACGAAAGGGCCGCGTTTACCTTGCGGCACTACGAGGGGGTCCCGCTGCTGGAGATCGGCGAAACGCTTGGCTTGAGCGAAAACGCGACCAAACAAAGCATCTTTCGCGCGGTCAAAAAACTGCGGCGGGCGCTGTTGCCCTGGATTACCCTGACATGAACCACCCTACCGAAGAACAACTGATTCTGCACTACTACGGCGACGGCGGGGAGGGCGACCTGGAACCGCATTTGGCCGAGTGCGCCGAATGCCGGGAGAACTACCAAGGCCTGCAACGCGTCTTGAACTCGCTGGACGCCGCTCCGCTGCCGGATCGCGGAGCGGACTACGGGCAGCAGGTGTGGCGTCACGTGCGGATCGCCACCGCGCCCCGACGAAGTCTCCGGCACTGGGCGTTCGGGTTGGCCGCCGCGGCGGTCGTCGTGGTGGGAGCGTTTCTGGCCGGAACGGCCTACGAACGAACGAAGCCTGTGGTTCTGGCCGACGATCCCCGGGCGGGGCTCCTCCGGGTGGCGCTGGACGGGCACTTGGCTTCGAGCCTGATGGTGCTGGCTGAGATTGAAAACGCCCCGGGCCGGACGATGGATATTTCCTGGCAGCGCCAATCCGCCGAGCAACTGCTCGACGACAACCGGCTCTACAAGCAGACCGCCGAAGGGGCGCGGGAAGCGCGGGTGGGCCAGTTATTGAGCGATCTCGAGGAAATCTTACTGGAAATCGCGCACAGCCCGGCGCAGTTGAACGGTCGGCAGTTGCAGGAACTCCGGGCCAGAATCGCCCAGAAGGGCATCATTTTTGAAATTCGAATTGTGGCCGCGGAGCCGGCCGCCCAAAAAGGAATCTTATGAACTCAGTTACTTTCTTTGAACTCACGCGTAGCAGCTTACGTACCTGCCTTACAGGAATGAGCTTGACCCTTCTCAGTTTCGGTCAGCCCGGGGTGCCCCCCGTGCCACCCGTGCCCGCGGTGGCCCCGATTGCGCCCGTCGCGCCGATGGCACCGCGAGCGCCGCGCATAGCGCGAACGACCAACTACGCGTGGGGCTCTCAAGACGCCTACCGCCAAGGTGCCCGGGAAGTGGACCAAAGGCAGTACGAAAAGGCCGTCGAACTCTTCGGCAAGGTCATCGAAATGAAGGAGGCCCGGGCTGATGGGGCGCTATATTGGAAGGCCTATTCGTTATCGCGCTTAGGCCGCTCCACCGACGGCTTGGCCGCTTTGGCCGAACTCGAAAGGGCCTATCCGAAGAGCGGTTGGCTAAACGATGCCAAGGCCCTCGCCGCCGAGATGCGCCAAGCCGCCGGCCAGCCGGTTCGGCCCGAGGCGGAAGACGACGAGGAACTTAAACTCCTCGCTCTGAACGGACTGATGCACTCGGAGCCGGAAACCGCCCTGCCGCTGCTCGAGAAGATTTTGAACGCTCCGAAGAATCCGCCGCGGCTGAAGAAACGGGCCTTGTTTGTCCTGGCGCAAAGCCGCAGCGCGAGAGCCCGCGAGATCGTCACCCAGTACGCCAAGGGCGGCACCAACCCCGATTTGCAACTGGCGGCCGTCGAATACCTGGGCGTGCTGAACTCGCCCGAATCGCGCCAAAGCCTCGCCGATCTTTACGCCGCCGCTACTGATGTTTCCGTGAAACGGGCGGTGCTCCGCGGGTTCATGATCGGCCGGGATAAAGAGCGGCTGCTGGCTGCCGCAAAGTCAGAAACGAACACCGATTTGCGGCGCGAAGCGTTGCACATGTTAGGGGCGTGCGGCGGGCATGCCGAACTGGCGCAGCTTTATCCGACCGAAACGGATAAGAGCGCCAAACGGGCTATCCTCGACGGTCTGGCGTCGTCGGGCAAGGCTGGCTTGCTCGTCGAAATCGCCCGTAAAGAGTCGGACAAAGAGTTGAAGCGTTCCGCCGTGGAGCGCCTTACAACGATGAAAAACAAAGAGGCTACGGCATTTTTGCTGGAGTTGCTTGGGAAGGATTAAATGCAAGAAATTATTAAGTTGTCGAGCGTGAGTAAACGATTTGTCACCGATGAGGTCGAAACGCACGCGCTCGCGGGGATTGAAATGGAGATTCGACGCGGCGAGTACGTCTCGATCTCCGGGCCCTCCGGCTGCGGCAAGTCGACGTTGCTGGCGATTTTAGGGCTGCTCGATTCGGCCACTGACGGCGACTACACGCTGAACGGCCACCCCGTAAACGGCTTGAAACTGAGCGAGCGGGCGCGCATCCGCAACCGCGAAATCGGCTTCATCTTCCAAGCCTTCAATCTCATCGGGGATCTTACGGTTTACGAGAACGTTGAGTTGCCGCTGACGTACCGCAACATGCCCGCCGCCGAACGGAAGAAGGCTGTGCGCGAGGCGCTGGAGCGCGTCAGCATGGGTCATCGCGAACGGCACTATCCGTCGCAACTCTCCGGCGGCCAGCAACAGCGCGTCGCCGTGGCCCGGGCGCTGGCGGGCAGTCCGGCGATCCTGCTGGCCGATGAGCCCACGGGCAACCTCGATTCACAGAATGGCGAACAGGTGATGAGTTTACTCGAAGAACTGCATCAAGGTGGCGCGACCATCTGCATGGTGACCCACGACCCGCGCTTCGCTCGGTTCGCTCAGCGCAGCATTCGCCTGTTCGATGGACGCATCGTGGAAGAGACGATGATGCCGATGGCGGCGACCGCGTAACCTAGAGAAATGCCCAAAGTGTTTCGCGGTTTCCCGGCGACCGGCCAGGAGTTTCTTCGTGAGTTGAAGGAAAACAACCAACGCGAGTGGTTCCAGGCCCGCAAGGATGTTTACGACACCGCCGTGAAAGCGCCGATGGTGGAGTTTGTCGAGGTATTGAACGCTGAGTTCGCGCGGTTCGCGCCCGAGTATATAACTGACCCGAAGAAGGCGATGCACCGGATCTATCGGGACACGCGCTTCAGTAAAAACAAGACGCCCTACAAGACGAACTCCTCCGCGTCGTTTCACCAATCGGTGACCGAAAAGGAGGCGATGGCGGGCTTTTATGTCTCCGTCTCGCCGTTCCAGTTGGAAGTCGCCGGCGGCGTTTACTCGCCCGAACCGGCCCAGATGCTGGCGATCCGGAACTCTATCGCTTCAGACCTGGACGGCTGGCTGGCCCTCGTCGAGAACAAAAAGCGAATGAAGCTCCTCGGGGAGCTTCAAGGCGATTCGCTAACCCGGCCGCCGAAGGGCTTCGCCAAAGACGCCCCCGCGGACTTCTGGATTCGAAAGAAGCAGTGGCTGTATTTTGATCTTACTCTGGACCCAGCACTCGCTTTGACCCCGAAACTCGTCGGCGAAGTCGTGCGGCGATTTGAGGCGATGTACCCCGTAATGCAGTTCCTGAATGCGGCCCTGGCCCAGCAGAAACCGAACCGTTCGGACTTCTTCTAGAGCCCTCCGATCCGCTCCGTTGCCATTCGGTTGCAGCCGATTGACCCAGCGGAGAAACCCCTGCATTCTAGTAGGGATTACACTAGAGGGTTAACTCTTCCGTGTTGAAAGCTCTCTCCATCGCATTCCTACTTTCAATAGGCTCCCTGTGGGCCCAGACCCCTCGCGCCGGCCACTCCCACTACGGCGAAGCGCTCGATTCAGGGCCCCGGCAAAAGCCCTGGGAGATTAAGGCGATCGGCGACACGCCGTTCCCCATCACCCATAAGAATCCGGAAGTGCAAAAGTGGTTCAACCAAGGCAACGCGTTGTTGCACTCGTTTTGGTACTACGAAGCCGAACGGGCGTTCCGATGGTGCCTGAAGCTGGAGCCCGAAAACGCGATGGCCTGGTGGGGTTTGGCCCGCGCCGCGCAGGGCACTCGGGGCAAAGA
The DNA here is from genome assembly GCA_031412835.1 of Acidobacteriota bacterium. Lineage (GTDB taxonomy): Bacteria > Acidobacteriota > Terriglobia > Bryobacterales > Bryobacteraceae. The sequence continues at coordinate 12,003 of JANODS010001089.1, forward strand.
GTTTCTGCGCGAAGCGGTGAAACGCAAGGCCACTGTGACCGAGCGGGAACGCTGGTACATCGAGTCTTCCGCTGACGACACGACGCACAATCCGGATGATCCCGGCTACGGAGAAGAGAATCGAAATCAGCACCGGCGCATACTCGAACGGATCGCCATGAAGTATCCGGACGACGTGGAAGCCAAGGCGCTGCTCGCGTTGACCAACATGATGGACGACCGCTTCGGCACCGAGCTGATGGTCCAGCAAGTGCTCGCAAAGAACCCCGAACACCCCGGCGCACACCACTATCGGATTCACAATTGGGACGGAAAAGATCCTGAATTCGCTCTCGAGAGTTGCCGCCGCTATGGCTCGATCGCCCCCGCCATCGGCCACGCCCACCACAGGCCCGGGCATATCTATTCCGGCATTGGGATGTGGCACGAAGCCGCCATCGCCATGGACGCAGCTACCCGCGTTGAAAAGCAGTATATGCGTGAGCGGATGACGCTGCCGTATAACAACTGGAACTACGCTCATAACAAGAACTACCTCGCCTATATTCAGGCGCAACTCGGGATGTACGAAGCCGCCGTCAGCGCCGGGCGTCAGTTGCTGGCCGCGCCGCTTGACCCGAAAGAAAATAAGGCGGAGGCCTTCAGCCCCCACTACCAGGGCCGCCTCGTGATGAACCGGACGCTGGTGCGTTTCGAGCGCTGGAAGGAAATTCTGGACGGCAAGGCGTTCTATTGGAATGACAAGCTGCTGCGGGATAAAGAGGAGCGGGCGTTTCTCGAAGCCCTTGCTCATCTTGGGCTCGGCGACATCGACAAGGCCCGGAAGAGCACCGAAAAACACAAGGCGCTGCAATCGGAAATCGAAAAAGAGAAGTACGCCAAACCGCGCTGGGAACTGATGCAGGCCGAGCTCAAGGCTAAGCTGCTGCTCGCCGAAGGGCATATGTTGACGGGGCTCACCGCCCTGGGGAACGCAGCCGCCAAGTACGAGGCGCTGGTTGAAGGCCAGAACGATCCGCCGTTCTATCCTTCGTCGCTCTACGTCGACCTCGGCCGCGCTTACTTGAGCGCAAAGTCCCCGGCCCTGGCCGTTAAGGCCTTCGAAAAATCGCTCGAACTCACCCGCAACGATGGCGCCGCGCTCGCCGGTTTGGCCGAGGCCTGGCTCGCCCTCGGCGACAAGGCCAAAGCGACCGAACACTACGCCCGTGTGCTCCACGTCTGGTCCGACGCCGACCCCGGCTTCGCTCCGCTCGCCAAGGCGAAGGCCCTCGGCCTGACCGCGCAGCCGAAAGATGTCTCCCCCGCCCCGCAGCGCAACTACGCGAAAACCACCCTCGAAAGCCTCGGCCCAAATCGCTGGGAAGCCTATGGTGCCCCGGCCTTGGATGCGCTCGATTCACAGAAAAAACGCGTCACTCTTGAAGAGTACAAAGGCCGCAACGTTGTCCTGATTTTCTACCTCGGCCAGGAATGCCCCCACTGCTTGGAGCAACTGCAGGAAGCCGCCAAACGCAATGGCGACTTCGAAAAACACAATACGGCCGTCCTGGCGATTTCAAGCAACGGACCGGAAGACAACGCCGACTCTCTCAAGCTGAAGAAGGTGCCGTTCCGGCTGCTCTCCGACACTGGTTTCGCGAACGCCCGGCGATTCCTTTCCTACGACGATTTCGAGGAGATCGAACTCCATTCGACCGTCCTGATCGACGCCAAAGGTCGCGTCCACTGGGCCCGCCATGGCGGCGACCCTTTCGAAAATTTCGACTTCCTATTGAAGGAGATTCAGCGCATTAATAGTCTTACCGACTAGTGCGCGAACCCCCGCTGTTCGATGGCTGAAGAACCAAAACCCGCCAAAGCTCCAGCAGTCATGGCCACTGTCCCATGGGACGGTGCTATCCCGGAACTCCTCCGTGAACACTTGGGCGGCTCTGTCCTCGACACCCTTCTGTACCTCGATCAACCCTTCGCCGTTTTGACCTTGGCGGCGATGTTGCCCGCGCTGGAGCTGCTCCACGCGGAGGCCGACTTCGATTACCTCGTCGACATCACCGCGGTCGACTACCCCAAACGAGAGCCCCGCTTCGACCTTCTCTACATCGTCTACAGCCATTCCCGCAACCAGCGAGTCCGGCTTAAGGCGCAGGTTCCGGCTGGCAAAAAGCCGCTGTCCGCCGTGCCCATCTTCCTCGGCGCCAACTGGCTCGAACGCGAAGTCTACGACATGTTCGGGATCGAATTCGCCGGCCACCCCGACCTGCGCCGCATCCTGATGCCCGAAGACTGGAACGGCTTCCCGCTCCGCAAAGATTACGGCATCACGCAGATGGACAACCGTTGGGTTCAGAACAACCTCGGCATCGAGAGCGGCCAATGACCTCCCCAAATGCGAACAATGATGCGAACATTGACGCGAACGAACTCGTGCTCAACATGGGCCCGCAGCACCCGTCCACCCACGGCGTGCTGCGCATCGTTTTGAAGCTCGACGGCGAGCGGGTAAAAAGCACCGAGTGCGTCATCGGCTATCTCCACCGCGGAGTGGAAAAGATCGCTGAAAATCGGACTTACGTCCAGTTCGCACCGTACGTTGATCGCATGGATTATCTCGCCGCGGTGTCGAACGGCCTCGGCTACTGCCTCGCGGTGGAGAAGTTGATGAACGCCGTCGCCCCGCCCCGGGCGCAGGCTGTTCGCGTGATACTCACCGAGTTGAACCGCATCGCTTCGCACCTGCTGTGGCTGGGCACCCACGCCCTCGACATTGGTGCCATCACGCCGCTTTTCTATACCCTCCGCGAACGCGAAGAGGTCTTGAAGATTTTCGAAAACTACTGCGGCGCGCGGCTAACGACGCATGCCTTTCGGATCGGCGGCCTGCAATACGAACTCTACGAAGGCTTTGAGCAGCAAGTGAACGCATTCTGCGACCAGTTCCCCGCCAAGATAGACGAGTACGAAGAGTTGCTGAGCGGTAACCGAATTTGGCGCGAGCGGCTGCGCGGCGTCGGCGTCCTTGACGCGGCCACCTGCAAACGTTACGGCGTCACCGGGCCCATGCTGCGGGCCGCCGGAGTGCCCTGGGACCTGCGCAAGGCCCAGCCGTATTCCGGCTACGAACAGTACGACTTTGACGTGCCCACTCGCACCGGCGGCGACACCCTCGACCGCTACTTCGTCCGCCTCGATGAGATGCGCCAATCGGTCCGCATCGTTCGTCAAGCCGTCGCAGCAATCCCCACCGGCCCTATCATGGCCAAAATCGCCAAGGTCATCAAGCCGGCCGTCGGCGAGGCCTACGTCTCCATCGAAGCCCCCAAAGGCGAACTCGGCTATTTCATCGTCAGCGACGGAACCACGCATCCCTATCGCCTCCGCGTGCGCCCTCCTTCGTTCGTCAACCTGCAAGCCCTCGGCCACATGGCGAAAGGGGCCTTGGTCGCCGACGTGGTCGCCATCATCGGCACCATCGACATCGTCCTCGGCGAGGTGGACCGATGAAGCAGTTCCTCCGTCGGTTCTTCCTCATCGACCTGCTCGAAGGCCTCTGGGTCACCTTCCGCAATCAAGATCCGAAGCTCATCACCACCGAGCAATACCCCAGTCAAAGGCCCGCCGTCAGCGAGCGCTACCGTGGGGCCCCACGCTTAAATATTCATCCGGAAACTCAGGAAACGCTCTGCATTTCGTGCAATCTGTGCGCCGTCGCCTGCCCGGAAAATCTCATCGTCGTCGGCAGCGTCCGCAACGCGGAAACGAAGCGGAAGGACCTCGTGACGTTCACCTACGATCTCTCGCGCTGCATGTTCTGTGGGCTCTGCGAAGATGCCTGCCCCGTCGACGCGCTCGAACTCACGCAGGACTTCGAGATTGCCAGCTATACTCGCGAAGGCCTCATTTGGGATCGACAAGCATTGGAGGAAGGGCCCCGGCCCACCCAATATCGCCAATGAATCTCGACGTCTTCTTCTTCTACGCTTTCTCCTCGCTCGCCCTCGGCGGTGGCCTACTCGCCATCACCCGCCGCAGCGCCGTCCACGCGGCCATCGCCTTGATGGTTTCGCTCCTCGGCGTCGCCGGCCTCTACCTGCTCCTCCAAGCCGAGTTCCTCTTCGTCTCGCAAATCATCGTTTACATCGGCGGCATCCTGCTGCTCTTCTTATTTGTCATCATGCTCGTCAACCTCGATGCCGGCAAAGGCCTGCGCCAGTTCCACAAAAACTGGCCACTCGGTGCCGCCGTCACGGCCTTGGCCGGGGTCGCGCTCGCCGTCCTCCTCAGCCGAGCGCAACTCCCTCCTCCCCAGCAAATGCCCGCCACCGGCAACGTCGAACTCGTCGCTGATACGCTGTTCCAGGACTACCTCGTCCCCTTTGAAGTCGCCTCGCTCTTACTTCTCGTCGCCGTCGTCGGCAGCGTTCTTCTCGCCAGGAAACGCGCATGATCACCACCATGCACTACGTCGCCGTTAGCTTGGCGATGCTCTTGATCGGCACTGTCGGCCTGCTCACCCGCCGCAACATCGTCATCATCCTGATGTCCATCGAACTCATCCTAAACGCGGTGAACATCAACCTCGTCGCCTTCTCCAAGCACCACGGCAACGCCGCAGGCCAGGTCTTCGCCATCTTCGTCATCGCCGTCGCCGTCGCCGAAGCCGCCGTCGGCCTGGGCATTCTGCTCGCTCTTTTCCGCAACCGTGAAACGGTGCAGGTCGACGAAATCGACCTGCTCAAATGGTAGAACCCGCCAGATGAACTTCCTCGAAACCCTCTGGCTCATCCCCGTCTTCCCGCTCTTCGGCGCGGCGTTGATGCTGCTCCTTGGCCGCTACGAATTCCTCGATCCGCAAGAAGAGTGCGCCGCCCTCGAAAATCGTCACCACCACGACCGCGGCCACGATCAGGACCTCCGCTCCCCCGGCGGCCTACGCTGGGCCATCGGCCCGCTTTGCTCCGGGTTCGTTTTGCTCTCGTTCCTTTGGAGCCTCGGCGCGGTCTTCTCCGGTCGCACCGAACAGATTCTGTTCACCTGGGTCGCCGGTCTTCCCTTCCCTACTTTCGACGGCCGCCCCGCCGTCCTCGCTGCCGATTGGGGCTACCTGCTCGATCCCCTCAGCGCCGTCATGATCCTGATGGTCACCGGCATCGGCTTCTTGATCCACGTCTATTCCATCGCCTACATGGAGCACGACGGCGGCCTTTATCGCTACTTCGGCTGCCTCAATCTGTTCGTTTTCTTCATGTTGATTTTGGTGATGGCCAACAACTATCTCCTGCTCTTCATCGGCTGGGAAGGCGTCGGCCTCGCCAGCTATCTTCTCATCGGGTTCTACTTCAAACGCAAACCGGCCAGCGACGCCGCCATGAAGGCGTTCCTCATGAACCGCCTCGGCGACGCCGGCTACCTCATGGCCCTCTTCTTCCTCCTCGGCATCTTCGGCACCCTGCGGTTCACGGCCATCGAAGCCTCGGCGCACCCCTTGCTGCCCTGGGCCACGCTCCTGCTCCTTCTGGCCGCCACCGGCAAAAGCGCGCAGATCCCGCTTTTCACCTGGCTGCCTGACGCCATGGAAGGCCCCACCCCCGTCTCCGCCCTGATCCACGCCGCCACCATGGTCACCGCCGGCGTCTTCCTCATGGTGCGGGTCAACCCCATCCTCGACCTGGCGCCCGGGGCCCTCACCCTCATCGCCGTCATCGGCGCCCTCACCGCCTTCTTCGCG
>JANODS010001090.1:0-1396 GCA_031412835.1 Acidobacteriota bacterium
CCGGTGCCGACGGGGCCGCAGACGAGGTAGCCCATGGGGAGGGCGTTCAGGTTGCCTTGGCGGAGCAGGGTGGCGTCGTCCTGGAGCCGTTGCTTGATGGGTTGGTGGCCGATCCAGTTTTCGAAGTTCCAGCGGGGCTCGATGAATTCGAGGAGGCCTTGGGATTGGCGCTCGATGAGCATCTTCTTCATCTCGCGGAGGCGCTTGGGGTCCAGGGGCTCCTTCGATTCGAGGAGGCCGCGGAGATCGAGGAGGGTGAGGCCGGCGGTTTGAGCGGCGAGGGTGGGGGCGAAGCGGGCGCGGGTGGCTTCGTCGGGGATGGGGATTTCGATGGCGGCGGCGTGGGGGCTGGTGGTGATGCGTTCGTTGATCGACGAAAGTTTTTCGTCGATGATGAGGAAGGCCATGTTGAGGCGCTTCAGATGCGGACTGGCGGCCCAGTTGAGCAGGGTGACGACTTGGGTGGCGGCTGGGATGGAGAGGCGGCCGGGTTCGCCGGCGGGGAGGAGGAAGCTGGCGTGGTCGATGATGATGGCGGCAGAGACGCGGTCGGCTTCGGCGGCCATGATGTTGTTCTGGACGAAGCGGTCGATGAGCGCGAAGGCCATGGCGGGATCGCGGCGGGCGGTGGCGAGATCGCCGACTTTGCGGTTGGCGAGGACGACCATTTCTTTGAGGCGAGGGGCGTCGGAGCCGGCGAAGGGGCGGAGGCCGCGGGCAAGGTCGTAGTAGAGAATGAGGTCCCAGCGGCCGAAGATCTGCTGAGCGAGGAAATCGGGGAGGGCGGTGAACTCGTCGCCGTTGGGGATGAGGTCTTGAACGTTGCCGTGGAGAGCGAAGAGGACCGTGGAGCCGGAGAAGTAGAGTTCGGTGAGGCGCTGGGCCCAGGCGGGGCTCATCGTTGCACCTGGCCGAGATCGGCTTCGAGGATGGCGGGCGGCGCTTGCATTTCGTCGACGATGCCGGTGAGTTGTTGGAGTTCGTCGATGGCTTTTTCGGTGGACTGCATGCTCTCGCTGACGGAATCGATTTGGCTCGTGAGGAAGTCGGGGTCCTGGCGGTTGACGGCGGCTTCGGTGATGGCTTGGATTTTGGCTTCGATGCGGTCGAGTTCGACGCGGACGTAGTCGAGGTTGAGCTTGGCCTTGTTGTAGTTGTCGAGGCGTTGCTGCTGGACGAGGAGCGAATCTTCGAGGGACCGCTTGATGCGTTCGTCCGAGGAGCCTTGCGTCTGGAGCTTGGCTTCGGCTTCCTTCATGCGGTTGCGGATTTCGACTTCGTTGGTTTTTTCGAGGAAGCGTTGGAGATATTGCTGGGACGTGAGGAGGCGGAGGAAGACCCAGAGCATGCGGTCGAGGGCTTGGGTGTTGGAATCCTCGCCGGTGGGCTGTTGGCG
>JANODS010001091.1:0-4887 GCA_031412835.1 Acidobacteriota bacterium
CGGCGGCGACTAGCTCGTCGAGAGTCGTTTGTGCGGCGAGCGGGTCCAGTTCTTTGATGGCGTCGGCGAGCACGGTTACCCGCTTGCCAGTGGCCAGCAGACCGCGCAAAGCGTGGCCGACGCAGATTTCAGTCACTACACCGTAGACAACGAAGTGGTCGGCCTGCAATTGGGCGAGAAGCGGCAGCAGAGCGGCGCTCGTGAAGCAGTCGACTTGCTGCTTTTCGATGAAATATTGGCGGCCCCGGGTGCCGAGCAATGTCGCCTCCGGCTTGCGTTGGCCGAGGCAGCCGACGACGCAGTGGTGGGGCCATGTTTTGAACTCGGGGTCGTCGCCCGAGTGGGCGTCCATCGTGGAGACGATGGGCAGGCCGTGGGCGGCGGCGTAATCGGTGATCCGCGTAAGCGCGGGGAGCAAGACCTCAGCCCCGGGGACGTAGAGGGAACCGGCCGGGTAAAGGAAGTCGAGTTGGGTATCGACGTCGAAGAAAACGGTATTCATCGATTGGCACCGCGAAGGTTTTGGCGGACGCGAGCGTCCAGGGCGAGCAGTTCCTTCGAGTATTCTACGCGCCAGGGGTGCTCTTCGGGGGCGTAGAGGCTCTTCAGCACGTGGGGCAACTTCTTGATGTTCTCGCGCGCGGCGAGGCGGGCTTGGTGGGCGTCCGGGAGCGCTTCGAGGAGTTGCCCGTTGGCCATCACCGGACGGAGTAGGGCTTCGGCGGGCCCGCCTTCCGGGGAGGTCTCCCAGGCGCAACTGACGAGGTCTCGGTTGCCGTAGCGATAGACCTGCTTGGCGCCGGGCCGGGTATGTTTCTCTTCGCTGTATTTGGCGGTGTAGCGTTTGACGCCGTCGGCTTCGAGTTCGACGAGCTTGTAGACAGCTCCTAGGCTGGGGCTATCGGCGGAGGTGGCGAGGTCGGTGCCGACGCCGTAGATGGCGATGGGGGCGGCTGCGGCGGTGAGTTCGACGATGCGATATTCGTTCAGGTCGCTGGTCGCCATGATTTTGACGTCGTTGAAACCGGCTTCGTCGAGAAGGGCGCGAACGGCGCGGGAGAGTTCAAACAGGTTGCCGCTGTCGAGCCGGACGCCAGCGATGGGTCGGCCGAGCGCGATGGCTTTGCGGGCCCCTTCGAGCGTGTCGTAGCTATCGATGAGATAGGTGGTGCCTTCGCCGAGCAGTTGCTGGAGCTGGCGAAAACTTTCTGTTTCGCTGACGAAACTCATGACCCAGGAATGGGCGGAGGTGCCATAGACGGGGACGCCGAAGCGGTAGCCGGCCTCGACGTTGCTTGTACCAATGCAGCCGCCGACGTAAGCGGCACGGGCGGCGAGCAGACCGGACTCCGGGCCGTGCGCGCGGCGGGTGCCGAACTCGACGACGCTGGCGGTTCCGGCCGCTTCCACGATACGGGCGGCTTTGCTGGCGATGAGCGTTTGAAAACCGATGGTGGCCAGCAGGTAGGTTTCGACAAGCTGCGCTTCGATCAACGGGGCGCGGATGGTTAGAATGGGTTCGTTCGGAAAAACGGGTGTGCCTTCGGGAATGCCGAAGACGTCGCCCGTAAAGCGGAGGGCAGCGAGGTAGGTGAAGAACTCCGGACTGACGCGGGAGAACTGCGGCAGGCCGCGGAGCCAGGCGATCTCTTCGGGTTCGAACCGCAAATTGAGCAGGTACTCGATTGCTTGGGGCAAGCCCGCGGTGAGGTAGTAGTTGCGGTTGTAGGGAAGGCGGCGGACGAAGAGTTCAAAGGTGGCGACCTCGTGATGTTTGCCGGCTTCGAAATAGCCGGCGGCCATCGTGAGTTGGTAGAGGTCGGTCAGGAGCGCATTCATGGAAGCGGCTTGGCGGCGGCGGCGAGTTGACGGAGTTCGTCGGCGATCTTGGCGTCGAGGGTATAGACGGTCGGATCTCCGGCGCGGGTGGCGAAGTAGACATCGCCTTGCTGGGAGACGCTGACCACTTCGGCAGCTTTGCCGGGCAGCGTGATGGAATACTCGGCCAGCGGCTTGCCGCCGCCCTTCGCCGCGAAGCCAACAGCCGCCAGTTCGCGCAGCCGGTCGACAAGTTGCTGCACGGAGCCGGGGTCGATCTTCTTTCCGCCGGAAAGCCAATCGGGCCCGGTCTTGGCAAAGGTCCACGTCGTGCCGTCGTGCTTCAGGTCGACCTTCGACGGCTCGGCGAAACCGAAGTCGAAGAGCTTCTTGGCGCGGAAGGATTCGGCCGTCTTGACAAAGGTATCGACGGCCTCGGCGGGCAGCTTGAAGAAGCCTTCGACCGCGGTGGACTTGGCGTAGAAATTGCCTTCTTTGTCTTTGCGGACGTCGAGTTGCTGCGTGCCCTTGTCGTCGGTGGCCCGGGCGATGGCGTAGGGGCTCGAGGCGGCGAACTTAGCGGCGAAGGTAAGCTCTTCGTCTTCCGGGGTGATCTCCATTTTGGCTTCGATCAACTTACGGACGAGTTCTTCGACGGCGAAGTTATCGGGGCGCCAGGCCTGCGGTTTGGTGATAGACCAACGCCCGTCGGCTTTGACGAACTCCATGCCGTTGAGTTCGACGCGGGCGAGTTTCGCGTCGTAGAAGGTCAGGAGCCGACGATCACGGAGATCCTGCCAGACCTTGTCGATAGCGGCTTTGGTGGCCGTGGCGACGGTGTAGAGCCGGGCGTCGCCATCGACCCGCGCGAAGACGGAGGTGCCGAGGGGCGACGTTTCGCCGAGCAGCAGCTTATGTTTCTTGCCGTCCTTGCGGTTGATGGCAACTTCCACCTGCGGCGAGGCGAAGCCGTACTGCATCAAGTCGCCGGGCTTTTCGTCAACGAGCCGTTCGGAAGTGACGATCGCCAAGGCGGAGACGAGGGTCTGCACAGCGCGGGTATCGGTGGGCAGAGCCTTCGGCGCAATGAGCCGCCAGCCGCTGGGCTGCCGTTCGAGCACCGCACCAGTACCGTCTCGACGCTTGATTTCAATCTTGACGAACTGGTCTTCCGGGATCTCCAGAAGCTTCGGCGGGGCGTCCTTAGCGGGTGCCCCAACCTTCTTTTCTTCATCCTGATTCGACCAGTAGATGCCGCCGGCCAAAACCGCCAGCAGCGCGACAGCAACGAGCAATCCTCGGTTCGGCATCGCTTATCTCCGGCGCATCCAGACCATGATGCCGCCGATGAGGATGAGCAGCGGCGGGAAGAAGCTAGCGAACGGGAACACCCAGGCTTGGCCGGGCTTCACGTTGAGACGCCGATCTTCGGGTTCTTTCGGCCGAATCGAGATCAGCTCCTCATCGGAGGACATCCAGTTGAACGCGTTCAAAAACAGGTCGCGATTGCCCGGGTAGCGGATGAACGAATTCGTGGCCCACGAGACGGACCCGAAGACCACGATTCTCGCCTTGCCGACCGAAACGGCGGCGGCCATCGTGAGCGGGCCCTTGGCCCCGGCGGGAGGATCGGCGGAGAGCTTCTTTAGATCGAGCGTTGTGGTGGCAAAGCTCTTCTCTGAGGTGGCGATAAGCTTTTCAGCTTTATCTTTCGTCGTGAGCGTGCGTACCAACGGGAAGGCAACGCCGACGTCGCGCATATCGCGGACGATGGGATGCGACTCGTATTTATCAAGCACGAAAACGAACTTGTTGAAGCCGGAATCAACTCCGCTGCCGCTTTCGTCGATGGCGACATCGTTGTTCACTGTGATGCCCCAGCTATCGAGCAGGGCCGCAAGCTTTTCGTTCACCGCGCCGTCTTCTTTCTCCGTCTTCAACGCGGGAGCTAGCAGGAACATCGCGTGGCCGCCCTTTTCAACGAAGGCCTTGACCCCGGCGACCACGGGCTCCGGATAATCGAAGCGAGGCCCGGCGACGAGGATCGTCGTGCAATCGGCGGGGATCTCCGCCTTTTGCAGTTGCTTGATGACCTGTGTTTTGTAGTTGTAGCGTTCGAGCGCGGCCTTGGCGAGACCAAGACCATCGCCGGTCATCTCGTCAAAGCCGGACTCTCCCGCGCCGGAGAGAGCGCACACCATTCGGTCACCCGTCTTCAGCGTGCGGATGATCGCCCCGGTGACTTCCTCTTCGGTCAGTGCCCGAGCCTCTTCCCGCTTGATTCCGTGTTCGACGAAAACCTGACCAAAGCTGCGAGCACCAAGGGAGCGCGCCAATTGCGGACTCTTCTCGGGGTCGATGTAGTCGACACGGAGCTTGGAAGAGAGGTTGCTATATCGATCAAGCAGGTCGCGAGATGCGATGAACCGCTCGGTCTTATCAACCACTGTGATCTTGATCTCGCTCTGCAAGCCCTTGACGATTTTCTCCGTCTGGTCGGAGAGCGAGAAGCGCTTGTTGGTCGTCGAATCAAACGACTTGTTGTAGCGATTGGCCAGGAAATTGATGCCGGCCAGGATCGCGACGAAAACGATAATGTAGGTGCCCGCGTAGGCGGTGTATCGAACTTGACGGCTCGCCATTACGCCCTCCACCGCAACGATTCCAGCGAACGCGTGGTTAAGAACAGACCCAGCACAATCACGGAAACGTAGAAGATAACGTCCTTCGAATCGATGACGCCTTTTGAGAAGGGCTCAAAATGAGAGGTCAACGAAAGGTAAGCCAGCACCTTGGCCCAAGCGTCGGACTTGAAGCCCGTGAACCAATCGAAGGTCCACATAAGCAGCGAGACGCCGAAGGTGGCCGCGCCAGCTAGAATCTGGTTCTTCGTCGTATTGGAGATAAAGCAGCCAATCGAAAGCAGACAGCCGCCTTGCAGCAACATGCCGAGGAAGCTAGTGGCCACAGGCCGCCAGTCCGGACTTCCGAACAAGAATAGGACGCTGAGGTTGACAAGGGTCAACGACAGGATGCAAGCGTACATCGTCAGCGCGCCCAACCACTTGC
>JANODS010001092.1:0-2829 GCA_031412835.1 Acidobacteriota bacterium
CGAGCGCCAACCATCCCAATACGCTATACTCCACCGCATCAATCCCCCCCATCAACCAATGCGAAATCTGGAACGCCTTCGTCAGCCCCGCCATACTATGCAGTAACAGCACTAAAGCCGTGCAAATTCCACTTACCGCAATCCCCGTCAGCAGTAACGTAAAAGAAGTAAATCGCTTCACCTGTCCCAACGCCGCCACGAGCGCGATCACCACCCCCGCCCCCATCAGAGCCGCCGCCCACACCACCGGAAATCCGGCCTCGTCCCCCGGTCCCAACGCCAGCGCCGCCACCGCCCCCAACGCCGCCGCCGCCGTCACCCCTAAGCTCGAAGGAGTCGCCAACGCATCCCGCAGCAGCGCCTGATACAACGCCCCCGCCGTCGACAGAGCCGCCCCCGTCAAAAACGCCAGCAACGTCCGCGGCACCCGTAAATTCACGAAAATTCCCCAATCCGGCCCCTCCCCCCGCCACAACTTCCCATAGTCCATCCCCGACCCGCCCACCAGCGGACCCACCGCCGCCACCGCCAGCGCCCCCAGCGCCGACCACGCCATCACTCGCCCTGCCCGTTGCCGCAGTTCACCGCCCATAGGTCAAAAACACCCTCCCCGCCTCATTCTGGTGCCAGTGAAAAGGAACCCGAAACACCCGCTCCAACCGACCCGTTTCCAGCGCATCACAAGGCACCCCGTCCGCCGCCAACTTCCCGCGCTCCAGTAACCACACCCGATCGCAATGCTGCGCCGCCAGCCCTAAGTGATGCGTCACAACAATCACTAACTTCCCCGCCGCCTTCAACTCTTTCAGTAACTCCCACATCTCCGCCTCATTCTCCGGGTCTAAGTGCGCGCTCGGCTCGTCCAGAAGCACCATCGGCGACTCCTGACAAAGCGCCGCCGCCAACAGAACACGCTGCTTCTCCCCCCCACTCAACGCCGAAAACTTCCGCTCTCGAAACCCTTCCAGCCGCGTCCGCCGCAGCGCCAACTCCATCGCCGCCCGGTCGTCGTCGTTCTCAAACAACCCCCGCCCGTAAGGAATCCGCCCCGTCAAAACCACCTCTTCCACCGTAAACGGAATCTCCCCCGGCACGAGCTGCGGCACATGCGCCACCAGCCGACAAAGCGCCGCTCGCGGCATCAAATCAGCCTCCTGCCCGTTCAACTGACAACTCCCCCCCACCGGCACCTTTTGACCCGCAATCAAGTCCAAAAGCGTCGATTTCCCCGCGCCATTCGGCCCCACTATCGCGATCAACCCCGGCCCGTCCGCCGACGCGTCAATCCCGTCCACCACGGCACGCCCCCCGCCATATGCAAACCGCAGACCCGCCAACTCCAACTGCCTCATTGCAACATCCGCCGAAACGCTTCCGCCGCCTCTGCCACCCTGGCCCCCGGCACCACATAAATGTCCGCCGCCACCGCGAACACCTTACCCGCCTGCACCGCCCGCAGTCCCTTCTGGCCCTGCCAAAGCTGCACCACGGCATCAATGTGCGCCTGTGTCACCCCCGTCGTCACCGCCATGTCCCCCATATCTACAATCACGTCCGGGTCCAACCGCATCACTCCCTCCAGCGAGATCCTCGGATAAGTCACCGGCGAATCGCCCAACACGTTCCGCCCCCCCGCCACCTGCATCAATTCGTTCAAAAACGAGCCCTTCCCCACCACCACCATCCCGTCCAACCGCCCCGGCGTCCGTCCCACCACAAACAGAATCGATTTCGGCTTCCCCGTCGCCGTCCGCTTCGCCATCACCGCCAAACTCGCCCGCAGCTTAGCCTCCAAAGCCAGTCCCTCCCGCTCCCTGCCCACCGCCCTTCCAATCTCACTAGCCGACCGCAGTGTCTCTTCCAATCCCGTATTCCGTAGCGCCAAAGTCTTGATCCCTAACGCCGCCAACTGCTGCGCCACCTGCGGCTGCTCCGCATGCACCAAAACTAAGTCCGGCTTGAGTCGAACAATCGCCTCCACGTTAGGCTTCAAGTAACTTCCAATCCGCGGTAAAGTATCCACCGAGGCAGGGAAGTGGCAGTAAGTCGAAACAGCCACCACTTTCTCCCCCGCGCCCACCGCAAACAGCATCTCCGTAAAGCTCGGCGCCGTCGAAACGATTCGCTCCGGCGTCGCCGCCGCCAGCAATAGAAAACTCAGCCACATAAAAACTCCTTGCTCAACCGCACCAACACTTCATTCTCCCAGCGCCGCCGTACCGCCACCCGAACCCCCTGCATCGGCCACCCCGGCCACCCCGCGCAGTCCCGCAGCAAAACCTTCCGTTCAGCCGCAAAAGCCGCCCATTCCGTCCCCCGCGCCGTCTCCACAAATAAATAATTTGCCGTAGGCTTCCAGACGTTCCACCCCGCCAACTCCCCCGCCAACCAAGCCGCCTCCGTCTTCACAAATTCCCGGGTCCGTCGAGCCCAATCCACATCGCCCACCGCCGCCATCGCCGCCGCCTCGGCCAACGCGTTCACCGGCCAGGGTATCTGCGTCATGCCACTCACGTCCCCCACCAACGCCCCAATCCGCAGCCCCGGCAAAGCCCAGAATTTAGTCAAGCTCCGCAGCACAAACAGGTTCCCCCGCGCCTCCCCCACCAAACTCTCCGCCTCGCAAAAGTCGATAAACGATTCATCCACTAAGACCGCCCCCCGCCGCCCCCGAACATACTCTAAAACGACTTCACAACGAACTAACTCCCCCGTCGGATTCGCCGGGCGCGTCAACACCACCGGCCCCTCGGCCGGCCAACTCTCCCGGTCCCCCAACGCGCAAATCCGAGCCTCAGGCCAAGCCGCATGAAACTCCCCGAACGCCGG
>JANODS010001093.1:0-4810 GCA_031412835.1 Acidobacteriota bacterium
CCCCTCTCCCAAAGCGCCATCGTCGAAGCCCAGCGCCGCCTCTACGAACTCGGCATCTTCGCCAAGGTCGATATCGCCCTCCAAAACCCCGAAGGCCGCGAGCGCGACAAGTACGTCCTCTACCGCCTCGAAGAAGCCAGCCGCTACTCCTACACCGTCGGCTTCGGCGCTCAACTCGCCCGCATCGGCGGCGGCAACACCACCCTCGCCGCACCCGCCGGAGCCCCCGGCTTCAGCCCCCGCGTCTCCTTCGGCGTCTCCCGCGCCAACTTCCTCGGCGTCGGCCACACCCTCGGCTTCCGCAGCCAAGTCTCCAACTTCCAGCAGCGCGTCGCCGTCTCCTACTTCGCCCCCCAGTTCACCGGCAACGACCGGCTCAACCTCAATCTCACCAGCCTCTTCGACAAGTCCCGCGACGTCCGGACCTTCGCCACCCAGCGCTTCGAAAACTCCATCCAGCTCGGCCAACGCGTCTCCCGCTCCACCAGCATCCAGTACCGCTACGCCTTCCGCCAAGTCAAGATCGATGACAAGACCCTCAACATCGACCCCGCCCTCATCCCCGTCTTCTCCGTCCCCGTCCGCATCGGCATGTTCTCCAGCTCCTTCATCCGCGACCGCCGCGACGACCCCGTCGACTCCCGCAAAGGCATCTTCACGACCGTTGACTCCGGCCTCGCCCTCGGCGCTTTCGGTTCCCGTTCAGACTTCGCCCGGCTCCTCGTCCGCAACTCCGTCTACCGTCGCCTCAAGCGCGACCTCGTCCTCGCCCAGTCGCTTACCGTAGGCAGCATCTACTCCTTCGGCCGCGTCACCGCCGACGCCGGCGTCCCTCTCCCGGAACGGTTCTTTGCCGGCGGCGGCACCTCCAATCGCGCCTTCCCGGATAACCAGGCCGGTCCTCGCGACCTCGCCACTGGCTTCCCCGTCGGCGGCAAAGCCCTCATCAACCAAAGCCTCGAACTCCGCTTCCCCCTCATCGGCGATACCCTCGGCGGCGTCATCTTCCACGATGCCGGCAACGTCTATTCCAGCCTCGACAAGATCTCCCTCCGGTACAAGCAGCGGAACATCACCGACTTCGACTACATGGTCCACGCCCTCGGCTTCGGCGTCCGCTACAAGACCCCCGTCGGACCCGTCCGACTCGACATCGCCTACGGCCTCAACACCCCCAGCTTCTTCGGCTATGAAGGCACCCGCGACCAACTCCTGCAGGGCGGCGGCCGCCGCGTCGTCCAGCGCATCAACCAGTTCCAGTTCCACTTCTCCCTGGGGCAGACCTTCTGATGACCAAACGGCTCCTACCCCTGCTCCTCCTCGCCTTCGGCGCTCATGCCGAGCTCGTCGACCGCATCGTCGCCACCGTCGGCCGCAAGGTCATCACCGCCTCCACCGTCCGCCAGCAACTCCGTATCGCGGCCCTCCTCGAAGGCAAGCCCGTCGACTCCTCCCCGGCCAGCCTCGAAGCCATGCGCAACCGTCTCATTGACCGCACCCTCATCCTCGAAGAGATGCGCGTCAGCCGCTACGCCATCCCCGAAGCGGCCGAGGTCAAGGCCGCCTTCGACGTCGAAGTCGCCGAAGCCGGTGGCCCTTTCGCTTGGGAAGCCCTGCTCACTCGCTATCGGCTCAACGCGGCCCAAGTCAGCCTCAGCCTCCGCTACCAGGCCGCCATCGTTCGCTTCACCGTCTACCGGTTCCGTCCCGCCGTCCAAATCTCCACCGCCCAGGTCCAGGATTACTACGACAGGCGCCTTCCCGCCGCCGCGCCCAAGCCGCCCCTCGAAGAGGTCCGCGATCAGATCGAACAGGTCCTTCGCCTCGAACAGACCAACACCCTGCTCAATAGCTGGCTCAGCGAAATCCGCCAGCAGACCCACATCGAAACCTACGAGGCGCCCACCCCATGAGCCCCTGGCGTCGTCGGCTTCTCCGCGCTCTCTCCGCTCTCGTCCTCCTGGCCACAGGTCTGTTCATCGCCGGATACTTCGTCTTCCAATCGCAATGGCTCCGCGAGCAGATCCGCCTCCGCGCCCTCCTCGAAATCATCAAGGCCACCGGCGGCCGCCCCGAAATCGGCCGCTTCGATTTCGACCCGACCACGTGGAAGGTCACCCTCGATAACTTCGTCATCCATGGCAGCGAACCTCCCACCGCCCCGCCGCTTTTCCGCGCCCCTCGCATCACCCTCGGTCTCAAAATCCTCTCCTTCCTCAACCGCAAAGTCGACCTCAAGTCCATTACCATCGAGAGCCCGGAAGTCCACCTCCTCCGCCGCCCGGATGGCTCCACCAACCTCCCCTCGCCTGCCCGCTCCGCCCCCGGGAAGGGTCCCCCGCTTGCCGAGATCCTCAGGCTTGCCGTCGACGAGTTCACCGTCCGCAACGGCACCTTCACCTTCGAGCAAAAGCACGACTCCTTCGCCTTCGCCGGCCGCGAACTCGAAGCCAACTTCACCTACTCCACCGGAGACCTCCGCTACGACGGCGCCCTCCGCTCCCGCAACTTCTCCCTCGACCTACCCTACAAGCTGAACTTCACCGGCGACTTCTCGACCGAGCTCAGCATCTACGAAAACAGCATCACCGTCTCCAAGCTCCGCGTCGACTCCGGACGAAGCTCCGTCGAAGGCTTCGGTGCCATCCTGAACTTGCCCGACCCCCACGTAACGCTGAAGCTCTCCGCTCGCTCCGACCTCGCCGAAACCAAGCTCGGCACCGGGCCCATCGCCACCAATGGCACCCTCACCTACAGCGCCGCCAACAGCTACCGCTACGAGGGAGAAGTCTCAGGAAATGCGCTGCAAACGAAGCTCCTCCGCGACGTCGCCGTCCGTTCGCTGGTCCTGTTCTCCCGCGCCGGTGCCCGTTTCAATCGCGTTGCTCTCACGTCCCCTGAAGGCCGCTTCACCGGCGATGTCAACCTCCCTCTGTTCCAGACCATCGAAGCCAAAGGCACCGTGGCCGACCTGTCTCTGGCCGCTGTCGTTAGCCGTCTCAATTTGGCACCCTTGCCGTACAGCGGTTCCGTGTCCGGCCCCGTCGAACTCGCCGGCCCTCTCGCCGGCCCGTACAGTGCCCGCGCCGATGTCGCCATTGTGCCCGGTGCCACGGGCATTCCAGTCGAAGGCTCCGTGCATCTCCAGTACGACCAAGGCAAAAACCTGCTCGCCTTCACCGAGTCCTACGTTGCTACCCCCAACACCCGTATCACCGCCTCCGGCACGCTCCACCAAACCATCCGCGTGAAGGCCACCACCAACCGCCTCGCGGACCTGCCCCTCAAGGACCTCCCCATCACCCTGAAGGAAGGCGACATCGAGTTCGAAGGCACTGTCACCGGAGACGTTCGCAGCCCGCAGATTGCCGGGAACGTCCGGGCTCACCGCGTCCAGTACGACAAGTACCTGGTCGAGACGCTCGCCTCCACCGTCGTCGTCTCGCCCACCCGCCTCGATTTTTCCGGACTCACCGCGCTCGTCGAAAAGGCGCAGGTCGAAGGCTCCGGCTCGCTGCTCCTTGCCGATTGGAAGCCCCTTCCCGCCGCTCCGCTCACCGCCCGACTCGTGGCCCGCAACGTCAACTTCAAGCTCATCCCGGTCGAGCTCCCAGCCGTCGGCTTCTTCAACGGCACCGCCGTCATCAGCGGCACCCTGAACGCTCCCGACATCTCCGCCACCCTCGACGCCCCCAAGCCCATCATCCGCGAAGAGGTCTTCGACTACCTCCGCGCCACCGTCCGCTTCCGCACCCAGGAACTCACTGTCTCCTCCTTCGAAGTTGCGCGCGGCCCGGCTCGTCTCACCGGCGCCGGACGCGCCGTCGAGAACGGGCCCTTCTCCGCCACCATAAATCTGGCGGGCATCAGCATCGCGGATTGGAAGGATGTCCGCGCTCTCCGCTCCGATCTCACCGGCCAACTTCGCGGCGTCGCCGAACTCGCCGGGGTGCTCAAAGGCCGCGAGCCCCAGCTCACCTCCCTCAACCTTGACACCGCCCTCCGCGAAATCACCTTCGCGAAGAAGCCCCTCGGAGACCTCTCCATCCAAGGCAAGACGGTAGACCGGAACTTCGCCTTCACCGCTACCGGCAAGCTCCGCGATACGCCGCTCCAAGCCACCGGCACCTATCGTCTCGAACCCGGCTATCCCGGTTCGGCCACCTTCAGTCTCGGCACCTTCCCCCTCAGTGTCTGGAACGATTTCCAAACCGTCCCCCTCCCCTTCACCGGTGTCCTCTCCGCCAGCGGCCGCGTCAGCGGCCCCGCGCTCGACCCGGACAAGTGGAAGGGCGAATTGACCATCCCCCAACTCGCGCTCCGCCCCGCCCGCGCGCAGCGCATCACCCGAACCGCCAACGCCCAGGACTTCGAACTCCGCAACGATGGCCCGCTGGAGTTCAGCGCCGACCTCGGCGTCATCACCGTCAAGCGGGCCCGCTTTCTCGCCAAGGACACCAACCTCGCCGCCGCCGGAACCTTCTCCCTCACCGCCAAACGACCGTGGGATCTCCGCGTAAATGGGGCTCTGAACCTGGCCGGACTCAAGACGTTCAGCCCCGAGATTCTCGCCGGAGGCGTCGCCACTCTTGAAGCCAATATCCGCGGCGCCCTCGACGATCCGCAACTGTTCGGCCGCCTAGATTTGAAAGACGCCTCGCTCTTCGTTGAAGACGTGCCCACCGGTCTCGACAAAGTGAATGGCCGCGTCCTCTTTGACCGGCGTCGTGCCACCATTGAAAACCGGCTCACCGCGCAGTCCGGCGGTGGCGACCTTTCGCTGTCTGGCTTCATCGAGTTCGGCGAGGCC
>JANODS010001094.1:0-1628 GCA_031412835.1 Acidobacteriota bacterium
CTCACCGATCCCACCTGATCCAACTGCTCCACCCGCTTCGGCTCGCCGCTCGGAAACGGCAGTAGCCATAGCTCCGTCCTCGCCCGAATCGCCATCCGTTTCCCGTCCGGCGCAAACCCCAGCAACTGAATCTGGCTCGTACCCAGCGCCGACAGGTCATATCCCAGCCGCTTCACCGCGGACCCCGGCGGCGAACTCAGGCCTAACTCATACCCCGCATCCGTCCGCTTCGCCACCACCAAACTCTGACCGTCCGCCGACAGCACCGCCGTATCCACGTCTTCCAACATCGCCTGCGGACTCCCTCCCGCCGCGCCAATCGCCCACAGTTTCCGCTCCCCCGTATAGAAGACCCGCGCACTATCCGCCGACCAAAATGGTGCCGCCGTCTGCGGTCCCGCAAACCTACCCGCGTCCATCGTCAACTGCACCGGCTCCGGATTGTCCAGCGCCTTCAAGTAAAGCGCCCTTCCCCCCGGTCGCATCCGCCAGTAAGCAATCGATTGCCCATCCGGGGAAAAGGAAGGGGCCAACTCCGCCTCCGGGTCGGCCAAAAACGACAAAAACCGTAAGTGCTCCGTCGCCGAAGGGGCCCCCTTCGCCAGTTGCCAAAGCCCGCCAAAAACGACCGCCGCCAGCGTCGCCGCGATAGAGGCCCACTTCCATACCGGTCGCTTCTCCGCCACCACCACCGCCGCCGTCGCCCCGCTCGCGCTCGACGAGTTCCCCGCCAAAGCATGCAGCGCAAACGCCAGGTCCTTCGCCGACTGAAACCGGTTCCCCGGCTCCTTCTCCATGCAATGGAACACGCAGTTCCGCACCGCCGCCGGAATTGACGTCGGCAGCTCCGCCGGGTCGCTCTTCAATATTGCCGTCAGCGTCTCCGGCGTCGTCTCGGCGTCAAACGCCCGCTTTCCGCCCAACATCTCATAGAGCACCACCCCAAAGCTGAAGATGTCGCTTCGCGTATCCGCCACCCGTCCCCGCGCCTGCTCCGGAGACATATAGCCCACCGTGCCCATCACCGATCCTTCGTTCGTCAATGGCCCCGAATGCGTCTGCGTCTCGTCCGATTTCAACGGCTCATCCCGCTTTGCCAAACCGAAGTCCAGGATCTTCGCCCGCCCCTCCCGCGTCACCATGATGTTCTCAGGCTTCAAGTCCCGATGCACAATCCCAATCTGGTGCGCCGCCGCCAACCCTTCCGCAATCTGCGCCCCTAACTCCAGCGCCCGCCGCAAAGGCATCGGGTCCAGCAACAGCACCGCCCGCAGCGTCTCCCCTTCCACCAGCTCCGTCACCAGGTACGATACTGAGCCCTCCCGGCCCACATCGTAAATCGCCACAATATTCGGGTGGTTCAACGACGCAACCGCCCGCGCCTCCCGCTCAAACCGGTCGTCAAACGCCGCCTTCGATGTCTTCAGCGCCACCACCCGATCCAGCCGCGTATCCCGCGCCTTCCAAACGTCTCCCATTCCGCCAGACCCTAGCGGCGAGAGCACCTTGTAGGGCCCAAACTTCTCCGGCGTCGCACCCGCCACTTAGTAAACCGCCTTCTTCCCGCTCACCGCCGTCTGAATCCGATAAAGCCCCGTTCGCGCCGTCATGTACAGCGTCTTACCGTC
>JANODS010001095.1:0-4176 GCA_031412835.1 Acidobacteriota bacterium
TGGCGAACACCTGCGGCGTCGTCGATAGCCGGGTCGCAGTTCGATTGGCCTCGTTTCGTTGCCAGTGCCGCTGCTGGATTTGCGCCACCGCCACAGCCCGCGCGGCGGGCGAGGGAACTCGTCTTTGCACCCAGAGTTCCCCCGCCACCGCGACCGCCGGGTCGACCAGCCCACCCGAACGATTCCGCCAAAGGTCATAGGCCGTAAGCACCGCCCAAAGGTCTTCGGAGACGGCGATGGATTCGTTCCGCGAACGCAGCCAGCGGCTGGCTTCCGAGGTCGGATCCCACGTGCTGAGTACAGCCCGCAGCCGATCAGTCTCGGCGAGCGCCGCCGCTTCGGCCCGTTCGGCGTCGGCCTCGTTGCGCGCGAGAAAGGTGAGGTCGAGCTAGGTGCCGAGTACGTTCTCGTGGCCGTAGCTGAAGACCGTCTCTTGCTTCGGGCCGAGTGAGGCCAGCAACAGTTGGCGGCGGGTCACTATTCGTGTTCCTTCCGTTCGCCGCGGCCGAAGGCCGGGCGGATCTCTTGGCCGGTGAGTTGGCCGTCGTTGTCCTTGTCGAGCGGCTTCAGGGCCGTCACGGCGTTTTTCAATTCCGCCGCGGAGATGATGCCGTTTTTGTCGGCATCGATGGCCGCGAGGACGGGATCCATCCGCATCATCCCGCCGCCGCGAGGACCATGATTTTCGCCTTCCTGCTGCCGGGGAGGCGTCATCGCCTGCAACTCGGCGGTTGTCAGAAACCCGTCGCCGTCCTTATCGCCCCGAGCCAGCATGCCCTGCATCCGCTCCGGGAGTTCGGCCTTGGAGAGCTTGCCGTCGCCATTCTTGTCGAACGCCATCAGCGTCTTCACCATGTCGTCCTCGGCGGGCGGGCGGCCCGGGGGGCGCAGTTCGTCCGGGGTGATCTGGCCATCGCCGTTGGCATCGAGTTTGGCGAGCGCGGCTGAAGCGTTCTGCCATTCGGCGGCGGAGATGACGCCGTCTTTGTCCGTATCGAGAAGTTGAAGCGCGGGGCCGCCGCGACGGGGCTGGGCCAAAGCTAACGAGGCCAGGGCGAAAACTAAAGTGATTCGGAGCATACTACCTTGAACCCTGCTGTAGCCGCTTCGGCCCGGAACTCGATGTAAAGGAGTGCTAAAGATTCCTTAGAACTTGTAAATCCGCGCGGCGTTTTGGCCCCGGATTTTGGCCTGATCGGCGGCGGAGGCGAAAGCCCAGTGTTCGGCGAATAGGGCCTTGTTTGTCGTATATTCGGCAGCGTTCATGCCCAGCCCGCCCCAAACGATTCGCTCGGGGCCGAAGGCTTCATAGGCTCGCTTTACGACGGGCTGCACCGGGGTCGTGAAGTAGCTCCAACCGGAGTATTTGAAGATGGTCTTGGGGTGTTTTGCCAGAGCGAGTACGCTTTCGAGGCCACCCGCCGCGGTTCCCGTGCGCCCCATATGGTCGAGCATCACCGTAACACTCGGGAAGTCGGCGCAAAGCGCTCCGATCGCCTCGGCCTGGGTCGGGACGAAGTGCATCTGGATAGCTATGCCGAGGTCCGCCGCTGTGCGCCAGCAGGTCGCCACATTGGCGTGGCGCAGGTCGCGATTCTTTATCGGTCCGGATCGAAGTGGCGACTCTCTGGGGCCGTTCATGGCGTGGATACGCAGGGCTACGATTCGGTTCGGATGCTCTTTCACCATCTCGCGCATCCGGGCGGGAGTGCGCGGATGGATGGGGTCGAGTAGCAGCGTCCCTTTGAACATGGGCTGGCGTAGGCAGTGCCAGAGATAGGCGTGGTCGTCCTGATAGGGCTCGGGATGGACGACGACCGCGTGGTGGATGCCGGCGGCCTGCGCGAAAGCGACATAGGGCTCCAGTGGCTCCGGCGGCGGGGCGTACGTTGCGTCCTTGTGGAAGGGGAACTTGGCGGGTTCCCAGAGGTGGATGTGGGTATCGATGACGGGGGCGTCGGTCGAGGCGGCGAGGGCGAGCAGTTGGCGGCGGGTCATGGTTGATTTTGGGCAAACTCCTTGAAGATTATGGCTAGTTCGGCGATGATTTCGGTGGCTAGGGCGTAGCCGTACTCGGCGGTGGCGAGGCGCGGGTCGTCGGTGTAGCCGTTGATGGCCTTCCAGAAATCGGGGCGCTCTTGGCGGCAGTTCGGTTCGCGACCGGCCGAAAAGTCGGCGTTGCGGTCGACGAGTTCGGGGTGGGCGGCCAGCATCAGGGACGTTTCCCACTGCCCGGCGTGGCCGGGGCCGCGGTGCGCCCAGTAGGCGGCGCAACCGATTTCTACCTGGCGTTCCAGGCGGACGTCGCGGACGGCGAGTCGCATCAGATCCTGATTTCCGCCGTGGCCATTCACGACGTAGATTTTGCGGAACCCGTCGTCGACGAGGCAGTTCAGCAGGTCCTTCAGGACGGCCAGGTAGGTCTCGGTCCGGAGGGAGAGGGTCGCGCCGAAGATGAGGTGGTGGTGGGAGGATCCGAAGGGCAGCGTTGGGGTGACAATGGCCGGGGCCTGCGAGAGTTCGGCGGCGGCGCGGGTGATCCGTTCGACGGTGAGGAAGTCCATGCCGGTGGCCAGATGCGGGCCGTGTTGCTCGGTGGCCCCAATCGGCAGAATAGCGAGGCTGGAGGGAGCGGCAAGGCGCAACTGCTCGCGGTTCATTTCGGCAAAAAGACGCATGGGCCTATGCTATACAATTCGAGGAACATGCGTGTTCTAGCTTATGTGAGCGATGAGATGTACCTGGCCCTGCCCGAGGTGGTGGCCGACTTTGCGGCGGATTCCGGGGAGGTTACTGTGCTTCGCTCCTCGGCGCGCGGTGCCTTCTATGGCGACTTAGCGCCGGGCCGATACCGAGTTAGTCTGGCCAAAACTGGCTTCGGCTCGAAGACGGTAACTGTCGAACTCGGTGATCCGGTACAGTTCCGCTTGTTGTCCGATGGACTGATTGGTTACATGTGGCCGAAATGGATCCGGGGCGGCGAGAAGGGCGAGTATCGGGTTCATTCGAATGAGCAGTACCAACTGACTTTGTGGCGGTATGGGTTGAAGAAAGAGTATGTCCGGATGATCGGTTGGGTGGACGAGCACGGCCCGCAAGCGAATCGGCAGATGCTGCCGGACGGCGATTTTACCCAAACGGGGGTGCATTGGAACAACGACGGCTACCCTTCGCCGCCCATTGTGCAGGCACCCGAACGCTCCGGCCTTTACTACCTCTGGGCGAAGACGCCCTCCGGCCGGTCGTTCAGCTTCCCGTGGATTGTGGCTCCGGCCAAGCCGGTGGCGAAGATCGCGGTTCTGGCCGCAACTAACAATTGGAACGCCTACAATAACTATGGCGGTAGAAGCAACTATGTCAACGCGACCGAGTTACCTTCCACTCCCGTGGTGAATTCGCGGCAAGACCTGGGACGGTACACAGATCCAACTCCGTTCGGCAGTTGGCGGCCCGCCGATGAGGAGTATCGACCGCTGTCGTTTGACCGGCCCGAGCCGAACAATCATTTACTCGTCGATGGCGAAATTACTGACCCGATTCCGGGGCGGGTTCAATGCGGGCAACTGCCTGGTGAATGGCGGTTGTACGGTTGGCTGGAACGGGAAGGGTTCGACTACGACCTCTACGCCGAGGCGCAGTTGCATGACGGCACGCTGCCGCTGGATGCTTACGCGATCTTGATCATCGCGGTTCATCCGGAATACTGGACGCGAGAGATGTATCTGCGCGTGAAAAGCTGGGTGTTTGAGCGGGGCGGGAGGTTTATGTATCTGGGCGGTAATGGGCTGAACTGTGAGGTGACGCTGGCGGCGGATGCGACGATGCGCTGCTTGTCGCACCTGTACAGCGAGCGGGGAGAGATGGGCGGACGCTTCGAAAGCCGGATGGCGCGGACGCTGGAATCCGAGGCGAACCTGCTCGGGGTGGTGTGCACGGAGACCGGTATCATGACGTCGGCTCCTTATAAAGTGATCGACGCGGACCATTGGGCGTTTGCCGGGACGGGGTTGCAGAACGGGGACGAGTTCGGGCGGGAGACGCTGCATGAGAGGGTGCCGGGCGGGGCGTCGGGCCATGAGACTGACAAGCGCAGCCCGTATTCGCCGGCGAATACGGTGTTGCTGGCTAAGGGGACGAACGTCGACGACGGAGGGGCGGAGATCGTGACCTTCGATA
>JANODS010001096.1:0-13627 GCA_031412835.1 Acidobacteriota bacterium
TGCCGGGCCTCGAAGGCCCGGCACTCCGCAAGTCTTGAGCAAGCGGGCGGCGAACCTGGGGTTTGCGGTCAAGTTTGAGGCACCGGGGCTGGAGATGAAACCAGAAGCGCCGAAGAAGCCAGGGGGACTGAGGTCGGATGGCGGCACGAAAGTCGCTGTTACCGGAATTTTTGAGCTCGCACCAACCACTCCTTTCGTTTCGCGGGCGTGTTCTTTATCGCGCCGAGGCCGTCTAGGCAAATGGCCATCAATGTGCACTTAGTTCTAGAATGCAAGACTACCCGTCCGCAGCCTACCCGCGCCCACTATTGGAACGCTCCGGCTGGACCTCGCTCAATGGACCATGGCAGTTCGCTTTCGACATCCAAGGTCTTTGGGAAATCCCTTTCGACGTGATTTGGGACCGGGAAATTCTCGTTCCATTTGCGCCGGAAACTCCAGCCAGCGGAATCGCCTTCACCGGCTATTTTCGTGCTTGCTGGTACCGTCGCGAGATTTTAATTCCAGATTTTTTACCCGGAGAGCGAATGATGCTTCACTGCGGAGCAATCGACTATCATGCGACGATCTGGGTAAATGGCGGACTCGCGGCCGACCACGAGGGTGGCTACTCGCCAATCTCGGTGGACATCACGCGTTTGGTCGTTCCGGGCCAGTACACAACGCTTTGCATTCGGGCCGAAGACGACCCCGGCGACCTAGCCAAACCCCGTGGAAAGCAGGAATGGCAGTTGGAACCGCATTCCATTTGGTATCCTCGCACCTCAGGCATTTGGCAAACCGTTTGGTACGAAATTGTCTCCCGAAACTCCATCGGCTTCCTTCAATGGACCCCAAATGTAGAACGGTGGGAAATGGGCTTGGAGCTTCGAATTGACGGCCCCAAACGGTCCGACCTTTACGTGAAGGTGCGGCTCCGGGCGGGCGGAACGAGTATTGCGGACGACGTTTACAGCGTTGTGGCCGGCGAGGTCCATCGCAGGGTGGCCCTCTCGGACCCGGGCATCGACGACTACCGGAACGAGCTGCTCTGGTCGCCTGCCACGCCAACCTTGATTCAAGCCGAACTGGAATTAACTTCGACTTCAGGCGAGTTGCTCGACTCGATTCACAGCTACACAGCCTTGCGTTCCTTGGGGGTTCAGGCCGACCGCTTCGTCTTGAACGGCCGTCCTTTCCCCCTCGTAATGGTCCTCGACCAAGGCTATTGGCCTGATAGCGGATTAACCGCTCCCTGCGACGACGCGTTGCGGAAAGACGTGGAACTCGCCAAAGCGATGGGCTTCAACGGGGTGCGAAAGCACCAGAAAATTGAAGATCCCCGGTACCTTTACTGGGCGGATACGCTGGGGCTGCTCGTGTGGGAAGAAATGCCCAGCGCGTACCGCTACACTCGGGATTCCATTCAGCGACTTACGCGTGAATGGACGGCCATCATCGCGCGCGACCGCAGTCATCCCTGCATCGTCGCCTGGGTTCCTTTTAATGAAAGTTGGGGAGTTCCAGATCTTCCCGATAATCCGGCGCAAAGGCATTTCGTACAAGCGCTCTATCACTTGACCAAAACGCTGGACCCCACCCGGCCCGTAATCGGCAACGACGGTTGGGAAAGCATTGCCACCGATATCATTGGGATTCATGACTACGACGAAAGCCCCGAACGCCTCGCCGCTCGCTACGGTTTAGCAACCAATCGACTCTTCGAAAGGGAACGTCCAGGCGGCAGGCTCCTTTTGATCGGCCAGGCCCATCAAGGGCAGCCCATTATGCTCACCGAGTTCGGAGGAATCGCTTTCTCGGATGATCCAGGACGCACGTGGGGATACACCCGCTCCGACACGGTCGAGGACTTTGCGGAACGCTTTCGCAAGCTGCTGAATGTCGTTCGAAGTACTCCGCTTCTGGCTGGCTTTTGCTACACCCAGTTCGCCGATACCTATCAGGAATCAAACGGGTTGCTCTATGCAGACCGCCGCCCGAAGTTCCCCATTGAGCAGATTGCGCTTGCAACCCGTGGCTCAAGAAGCTCTCGCGACCGTCAGGAAGAATGGCTTTATCGAGAGCGCATAATGACCGCGATGATGGCTGCTTATCCCATCGTCGACGACAGAATACAACGAGAGTGAAATGACCTTCTTACCCAGCCCGCGACGCGTGCCGCGGAAGCGCTTGGCACTGGGCTGGTGCCCACCAACGTAAGTGCGGCGGTACCCTGTTAAACGAAGGCATCCACAAGCGCGGATGCCACGTCCCAATCTCCGATCAGCGGATGCTGAGTAAGCGCCCCAGCTAGTCGGCTTTTGTCTTGTGCGAGCGCGGCCCCCACCAGACTCCGCTCATACGCTTTGGTACTCTCAAGTAGGCCACGTACCGACAATGGAATTGTCCCTCGTTCAAAACTCGTGATCCCTGAGCCGTCCACCTGACAGTTGATTTCGACGACGTCGTCTGTTGCCAGTTCGGCCAAGGCACCCTGATTCGCGACATTCAACACAATCGTAGCCGGGCTGGCTCCGGATAGCGCTTGAATCGTCTGGACGGCGATGCGGTGATACCCCGTTACGGCCTCGAACGGGTCCCAATCTGGGGGCGCCTGGGCGAACGCTGAGGCCGCTCCGCCCTCCAGTTGAAGGTAACTCGCGTTCCGGTGGTTCAAATATCGCGCGTAAACACGAAGCCCGGCTTCCCCGCCGTTTCGTTCTGTCACTTCCGTGACGTCGGCATAAAAACTGCCGTTCATAGTAAGTAACTCTTCCCCTCGTGTCTTACCCACTTTCAATTGATTGGCCAAAGCTAGACCCGGCCGGTAGTAGAAGAATCCGTATTCTGTCGGGATCAGTCCAATCTGGCGAATAAGTACGGGAGGAAAGAGGGGAGCCGGATACAGGCTGTCCAATCTTTCATCGTCCGCCAGTAGTTCCTTGGTTCTGTCCCGACCCTGAACGGTTACCTTCCGTACAAAGCCAAGGTGGTTCAAACCAAAATACTCGCAAGATACTTCGTTCCAATTGACCCCAAAGCTCAGTGCGATACGGTAAAACAGCTCGGCCGGCGTGTCACAAATCCCGACCGCTCTTATCCCACTTCCTTCGCGGACGGCTTGAGTGACTAACCCGGCCGGATTCGTAAAGTTGATCAGCCAGGAATTGGGAGCGAGCTTCTCCATCAGCCGGGCGTATTCGAGTACTGCCGGGATCGTCCGCCAAGCCATGGCGCAACCAGCCGGCCCGATCGTCTCCTGCCCCGCAAAACCCATATTCACGGCGGTGCGCTCGTCTCTCGCGCGGGCCTCCATTCCCCCGGGACGAATGCTACAGATGACGAAATCGCTATCCGCAATCGCGTCTTCCGCAGTGGCTGCCACGCGCAGCAGGGTCGGCGACTCCGGTGCGGCCGCCCGGCCCAGAACCGCCATCAGCGCTGCCTGCCGGGAATCAAGATCAAAGAGCACGATCTCATCGGGAAGCTTTCCCGTCCTCATTAATCCCGAAAGCAGCAGCGGCGTACGTAACCCACAACCAATGATCGAAATCTTCATATTCCACTCTCTTTTAATGCCTCTTCAATCTGTTCGAGACTTGGAAAGCCAAGCACGCCGCCCAATTCCCGCGTGGAGAGAGCCCCGCAAATATTTGCCCATCTAAGACAGGATTGTTCCTGCTCTCCCCGCAACCATGCAAAAAGGAACCCCGCGTCAAAGCAGTCTCCTGCTCCAGTAGTATCCTCGCAATCGACAGGATGAGGGTCCACGAAGTACTCGTGTCGATCCCAGGTCAGCGCCGCCCCTTTGCCGCCAAGCTTAAGTCCAACCCGCTTCAGACCATTCTTCCGAAGCCCTCGCAGGATAGGGCGCACGCCGGTCTCGCCCGATACCCATTCGGCTTCCAGTTCGTTAGGAAAGAAGATGTCGGCGTCTCGCAGGATTTTCAAATTGGACGGTGATGTCAGCCAACTCATATGGGATTGCACATCCAGCGACACCAAGGAGTTGGCGAGTTTTAGCGAAGGGATCAGCCCGGCGTCAAGCTCACCATCGGGCGAAGTGGCAATGTGAACCACGCGGGCCGAGCTCATGTGTTCAAACCAATCCGGTCGCCGAAGTAACGGATTCAGCGCGTCATTTGCGCCATAATACGAAAAAAAGGCCCGATCTTCCCTCGTGGAAACGCTTACCGTCAATCCTGTAGGTTCGCATTGTGACTGTTCAATAAGGCTGGTATCTACCCCGGCTCCGCGCAGGCGCGACAGTAGCCAATCGCCATCGTGACCCACAACGCCCAGCACTGCCACCCGGGCTCCCAGTTTCGCCAACCCGCACGCGGTTATCGCCGCTCCGCCTCCTACTTCCCGAACATACTTCCGGGCAAAAGCTTCTTCGCCCAATTTCGGTAGCGCCTGTAACCCGCTCAGGATCTCGTCATAGAACAGTTCTCCGACCACCATGACGTCCCACTGCTTCGCTTTAGGCATATGGGGATATGCTCCTGCAATTGGAATTCCGAAGGGTGACTGGACGGCAATCAAATTGCTGAGGAAAGGGGGTTGTCACGATGAGTTATACGATTTTAAGCGTTGCCTACCCTCTTACCCCTGTTGGGCCTGATTCTAACGGCGGTTCCGAACAGATTTTGTGCACTTTAGATAGACAGTTGACCAAGGATGGTCATCGGTCGCTGGTCATCGCCGTCGAAGGCTCCCAAGTCGAAGGAGAGTTGATCGCTGCTCCAAAGGCTTCAGGAGGCCTAAACGATAAGGTTCGCAGGTGGGGACAGAGAGCCCATCAACGGCTTCTTCTGGAGACGCTAAACCGATATCCCGTGGATTTGGTGCATATGCACTCACTCGATTTTCACGCCTACGTCCCGGCCTCCAGCATTCCCACACTGGCCACTCTTCATCTTCCAGTGGATTGGTATCCAAGGAATATATTCTTCAAAAAGCGGAAAAACTTCTACTTAAACTGCGTATCGTCGACGCAGCAAGCGGCTTGCCCCCCGTCCGACATGCTCCTGCCGTTCGTACGAAACGGGATCGACGTTAATTCCTACAACTGCAATGCTACGAAAGAGCCCTTCGTGCTGGGCTTGGGGCGGATCTGTCCCGAGAAAGGCTTTCACCTCGCGCTCGATGCTGCCAAACAAGCGGGCGTTACCATGCTCCTCGCAGGCGAGCTTTTCCCGTACGAAGCGCATTTGAACTACTTTCAACAAGAAATCGTTCCGCGGCTAGACGACGATCGCCGGTACATTGGTCCGGTGGGCGCGGCAAAAAAGCGCGAACTGCTGGCTTCAGCCAGCGCTTTACTCGTGCCGAGCCTGGTGGCGGAAACCAGCTCCCTGGTTACCATGGAAGCTTTAGCTTCCGGGACTCCGGTGGTAGCATTCAAAACCGGCGCTATTCCAGAATTGGTCGAGGAGGAAGTAAACGGGTTTCTGGTTCACAATGAAAACGAAATGGCCCAAGCGCTCCAGCGGATCTCGATCCTGCAGGCTAACAACTGTCGGAAGGCAGCGGAAAAAAGTTGTTCAGCCACAAACATGACCGGGAACTATATGTCGCTTTATCGAAAGATATTCCAGGCCGCGCAGGCGCATGAGGAAGGACGGGTGTGCGCCGGGCTGTCGTGGCTTGCTGACGTTTCCTAACGCGAGGTGAAACGATCTTCTTATTTCGCCGCGGCGCGAGACAAGGGTGCATCTCTTACATTCCGATCCATCGACGCCTCGCCCGACGAAGCAATATCGTCCGCTCCCGACGCCGTGAGCACCTCTTTGGCGCGCGTACTCCATTCGCTATCGTCACAGTGAATAGAAAGCAGGACACCGCCTTCCCTGACCTGACCTTCATAACGCTTAGCCTCATATTCCGGCAAACCAGCACCCACGAGAGCTCCACTAAGGCCGCCGATTGTTGCACCCGCACCCAGCCCGGCCAGCGCCGCCATAATTGGCCCCGCGGCTATAAACGGTCCAATTCCGGGAATTGCCAGGGCACCAATTCCTACCAGCCAGCCCATAACTCCGCCCGTAACAGCGCCAATGGTACCCCCAGCCGCCGCTCCCTCTGGCACCTTGCTGTTACCCTCAATCGCCATATCCCTAGTTCCCAAAGTCTCAGGTGCCAGGAAAGATATATCTTCCGCGCGAAATCCCTCCATCCGGATTCTATCTATCGCGCCTTCGGCGTGACTCCGATTCCGAAAAACTCCATATACGGACGTATTTCCACTCATTACTAACTCCTATTGTCGAGTCGCCGGTTAGCTACTGCTTACCGGGTTTGATTTCCAGTTGATTATCTACGGTGCGTTCACCGGCGTGCTTTTTCGCGATCAATTCAATCGCTGTCTTCTCTTGCTGCGTATTTACCGGTCCACGCAAGATGACTCGACCGGTTTGCGTAATCACTTTTACATTCTTCGCGTAAGTAGACA
Source organism: Acidobacteriota bacterium (assembly GCA_031412835.1). Lineage (GTDB taxonomy): Bacteria > Acidobacteriota > Terriglobia > Bryobacterales > Bryobacteraceae. Next base: position 6,434 of record JANODS010001096.1, read on the forward strand.
TGTCTGATCTGGTAAGCTCCCGGCGAATCATTCTTACCAGATCCAACTCGTTCTTATCGCTAGATTGCTTATCCGCGGTCATGGTGGTGTCGGAGCGGTCCCGCTTGTTCCTATTTGAGTTGTCCGGCTCTTGCGCCGGACACAACCCAACCGAGATGAATAATGCGACTAGTGTTTTTGAGATCATCATGGACTCCTAACTTTCCGGACGCTACAGAGTTTTAAGCCCGATAGGGCGCTATCCCTGACCAAGAATTGCCACTAGTGACCATCTATGGTCGCGATTTCTCGCTGTTTAGCATTCGATCGTAATGAGCGTCCACCGCTCATTGCCATCGGAAAGCTCCAACCATCCGCGATAGCTGCGGCGCTCCAGCGCAGCGGCGACGTTATCCGTGAAGGTTCTTCCTCCAAACTGGTCTCCGACAATGGCTCCCTTTGGCAATTGTCGAACTTCAATTGGCTCGCTGAGAACAGTGACGATACCAAGTGCTTCTCTCATGGATTGGTACTTCCTTAATTAATTTGACTTCCAGTGTCAGTTTGCATTTCCCGCGCGGCGATTCGGTGTGCCACCGGCGATAGTGCGATTTCGCGAAGTGCCGTTTCCGCGGCGTTCTTTCCCGCAATAAACGCATGGTCGGAGTTGTAATATTCCCATTCGCTGTAACGACCGGCGAGCGTAATGTGCTGGGTTTGGAGCCACTTCCGAATCAATTCGACAGCTTCTTTACGGTCGTGGTCATAGACCACATACGCATACGGCATATCTACTTGGAAACTCGTGATGATCGGGTCTTCCGGGTTGAATAGGCCAACTCGAATACAATCCCTAATGGCCAATGCAATCAGTTCTTCACCGTCGCACGGTAGGGGTTTGTGTTCCGAGTACGTTATCTCACACGTCAGCCCGAACCCTCCCGGCGCATTGCAATGGGGACTCGCATTGCCTTGAACGAAAATTCTATGGAAAACGGTGTCGCCGGGATAGTAAATCCAGTGTTTATCGGTGAGACATTCACGACCTACTCCGATATTGACGCATCGAACCGAAACGTTTCTCAACTTGGCTGTAGCGGCATGGATTGCAGGAGGGGCCTCGTTCCCCAGGAGTCGCACCAACGCTGGAAGGGGCATCGTGCTAATCAAGTGGCTGTAGCGAACCGAACTGCCGTCCGACAGCCCTGCAATCCGTTCCTTTGCTTGAATGGAAACCAGACTGGTTCCCACCATCACGCGCCCCTTCAGCTGGGGAAGAAAGCCATTCATTAACGCTTGAAAGCCGCCACGAAGAGGATAACCGAACCGGGCGTTCGGGCCCATCGGTTTTCCGGAGGGCTTCAGCGCTCCCTCTATCATCTCTTCGAGATTGGGCATGGGCACCCGACCACCCAACCAGGATGTTTCCATTTCCCGCAGGGGCACTGCCCATAATTTGCGATTATAAGGAATGGCGAAATGCTTGGCGATACCCGCCCCCCAAACTTTGTAGATGAATTCTTCGAAGTTGTTAGGGGCGGATTTGCCTGCTGGCTCTGGAGTGGAGGCGACAGCGGGAGTAGCCGCCTCCAACAACCCATCGGCGCAACAATCCTTCACACATGTACCGTTTTTCTCCATCTGTGACGCTTCGCCCCCGTTAGTCTTTCCAGGAGCGACCAACGGTTGCATCGAACCGTAGCGAGATTCAATGGCCCCCACCAAACACTCCTGAATGACTTCGGAAGGAAGTCCATAAAGTGACCCTTGGAATGGATATCGCGTATACACGCCGTAGCTATGAATCCAGGCTTCGCGATCCTGCCAGTGCACGTTATCACCCAGGAGCATCTTGTACATTTGGTGCACGTAAGGTTCGGCGGAGAACATGATGTGTCCCGCAAAATCAAACGTGAACCCGTTTCTTTCGACCGATCGGCACCACCCACCCACCCTCGCTTCCTGCTCTATTAGTAGAGATTTGTCGCCAAGGTGATATGCGGCACTTAGTCCGGTTGGCCCGGCACCTGCGACAACCACTACGGGGTTCTTGCTCGCCACGGGACGGCTTCCCGCCTTGTCTTTTATCAGCGTCGCCATGGCCTCCGCTGTCTGGTCCCAGGACGTTCCGGCAACTACTTTTGCGGCGGCCGCCTTGCGGTTCGGCCAATCCTCGCCGGATGGATGCAGAGCTTCTTCGCAGTGCTGGATAAATTCCGTGGCACCCGCGCCGATGCGAACGATTGATCCGTACGGTTCCACAACGTCTGTGATGGGCGTGCTGACAATGGGCCGCTCCGCCGCCATATACTCGAGCACCTTAGTTGGACTGATAAATCGGGTCGCCTCGTTTAAAGCGAAAGGCATTAGACAGACGTCCCAATTTTTAACATAGGACGGCAACTGGCTGTAATCGCGGGCACCGAAGTAATGGATGTTCGGCAAGACTGGAAGAGAGGCTGGATCGATCTTTACTACCGGACCCACCAGAACGATTTGCCACTCTGGTCGTACCTGGGCAACCTCCGCCAGTAGCGACAAATCAAGACGCTCATCAATCACTCCGAAGTACCCTAGCCGGGGAAACGGAACTCCTACTTGATCGGGCGCTTCCTCCAGGCTCTGAACTCCGTCGCGAAAATGAGCTACATCGACGCTGCTCGGGAAACAGTAAACCTCATGATGGAGTTCGCGTTTGGAACGAAAAAGACTAGGCCCGCCCGTGAATACGAGGTCAGCCCGGGCCAATAAGCGTTTCTCCTGTTCCCGCAATTCCTGGGGAGCATGCAGAAAAGCGGAGAGTTCATCCATGCAATCGTACACGATCAGGGCAGGGCTCAAAGAGTCAAGCAGATCCACCGCGGATGGGGTATACATCCATACGATGGGGTGATTCTCTCCCGTCATCGCGGGCAAATTATTTACCAGCCCCTTAACTCCGGGATTCTGGAACCGCGGGGTAAAAAGCCCGGCGGGAAGCTGAGGTATCAGCACGGTAACATTAGGTGCTGGGTCACTCTGCTCCCATCGCGGTGATTCGAGTCCCGCACACTCCACTGGCTCTTCAACGAAGAGCACTGGCAGATGTTTCGCCAATCGGGATAGTACCTGCTGCGGCCTCTGATAGACAAAATTCCAACGCAAATGGGAAAAAACGATTATGGGGGTAGGAATGGCCATCCGTGTCTCCAAAAGAAATCCAGCGCGAGTCGCTGGCGTGCCTTCTTTTGCACTTAAAGGGCCAAATGCGGATCTCTAGCGGGTTAAAAGGGCTCGCGCTTTTTCTAGCGCGCCTGCATAAGGAAGGTTTAAAAGCCGGTCGTAGGACCCATCGGACGTACGAAGATCCCATAAGCCACTGTTATGCCAGTGACTTCCGTTCGTCCAGTCATACCGGTCCAGGATAGGAAATAGGCAAATACCTTCAATCGGGACTCGAATCTTTAGTGCGCGTTCAGTTTCTTCCGCCACCTCCAATATCCAATCCCCACGGCCCACGCCAATATGACTGGTTTCGGCCAGGAATAGCGGTCTGTGATAGCGGTTCCACACCTGCTCCATCATCCGATGCAGAGGAATCCACCGAGGATCCCGTGGCGTTTTTTCCCACTCGAGGCGCCCTGCCCCACATTCCCACTGATTAGAGTGATAGAAATTCATGCCGATGATGTCGAGCAGGTCTTCCCGCCCCCCCAGTTCGGGTGCCTGACGCCCCGCGATCATATCCCACGCTTCGAACTGACCTTCATTCGTCATCTGAACTTCCCCAGCGAGATCGGGCCGGTCCGCAGGCGACACAACGTGGATAATCGGCTCGGGATAGACAAACCGGCAGCGGCTATCCACCGCCCTCAGTTCGTGACAGGCCTCGACCGAAGCTCGAACCAATTGACGCTTCAACTCGTGGTCACGGCCTTCGGCGAACGGATAGAAACAACGTCGACTCCCTGCCCAGGAGAAAAACGAGATTTCGTTGATCGGAGTAAAGTACGGCGTTTCATCCGTATGCTCTCGCACTAGGCGCGCTACGGCCACCGAGAAGCGAACGAAACGTTTAATGAAATTCGCGGAGAAGATATCAACATCATCCGGGAAGCCGTAGTGGCACAAGCTCCAAATTACTTGGGTATTCGTCGCTTTCGCGGCCCGCAAGAGAGGGAGAAACGAAGCGAAATCGAAATCTCCGGATCCGCGATCAATCAAATGCCATCGCAGGGCATCCCGCACCGTTCGCATGCCAAAATCGGCCAGCCTCCTATAGTCCGCCAACGCCATCTGGTCATGTTTTGTACCCGCAATCATGTCCACCCGTTCGCCGGCCGGATTAATGTGCGAGGCGGCCTCAAAACCGCCCATCCAGAACGATCGGAATTCGGCCGTCCGGTGGTTCAACGACTTAAATTCCATTAAATAAGCTCCTGCTTCGAACTCGGGTGGGACACGAAAAAACCCACTTCCCGCCAATATCCTGCCGCCGCAGTGTCGACGTTCTGTGCCCCGATCATTCTATATATCCCGCCAAATTCTGCTCCCCGCGCGAGATTCGTTCGCGCCAGGACTGAAAACAAATGTTCCACCGGAACGATTCATAAAGCAAGGTTCCCACATGGGGAGGTTCGTCGAAGCGGTAGCGCGGAGCAGCTCGAAACAGTTCGTGCGTCGTGGAGAAACGGCGAAGCACTTCTGCTTGAGAGCGAAACGAACTTAAGAGTCGGGCTTTGCGCTTCTGTTGGCTCCGGCTCAGCGCAACGCTAACGACGGGACCCACAGGTTCCAAAAATGCCGATGTTTTCCAGGTGGATTGGGCGGAGTCGGGCGTTCCGTTGTGGTAGCTGCTGAACTCGATGACAGGCAAGCCGCCGTTGGTCCGAGATACAAGGAAACTGAGAAGCGCGGCCACGTCGTGGTCTGGGTGACCCCCTTCATAAGGATGGGTGAGCAAGCAGTCTGGTCGTACCCGGTTAATAGCTGCCACCAAGCCATGGAACAACCGCGGTAGGCAGTCGACCGCTCCCTGGTCGGCCACCCCACCCTTGAAGCAATGATGAGCTGGAATCCCACCAAGAAGAAAGGCGCGGGCCAACTCTCGCGCACGGAGTCGCTCCTGTTGCGCCGAACGAACGGCGTTCGCGCAAGCGCCTGTTGTTAGATGGAAGAATCGCGGATGCACAACGTCAAAATGGCCGCCCAAGGCCAGAACTTCATCATCCGGGTGAGCGGCGACTACCAAAATCCTGCCCCAAGTCGACGGAGGCCCGCAAGAGTCTATCTCCATCCGCTATCCATTGATGATCTCGCCGCCATTAGGGTGCAGCACTTGTCCCGTCATATAGCCTGATGCTTCGCTTGCGAGAAAGAGAAAGGAAGGGGCAATTTCATTGGGCTCGGCCGCTCGCTTCATCGGCACATTACTTCCAAAAGTCGCCACTTCCTCCGCTTTAAAGGTAGAGGGAATTAGCGGAGTCCAAACCGGCCCTGGTGCCACCGCGTTCACGCGTATCTTCCGCGCCACAAGAGCCAAGGCGAGGGAACGGGTGAACGACACAATGGCCCCCTTCGAAGCGGAATAATCGATAAGGTGGGCGCTCCCCCGGTAGGCGGCAACCGAAGTGGTATTGACAATCGCGGAGCCTGCCGACAGATGGGGAAGCGCCAATTGGGTCAGATGGAACATGGCAAACACATTGGTTTCGAATGTCCGACGCAAGTCATTCGGGTCAATGGCTTCAATCTCGTCTTGCGGATGCTGTTCCGCCGCGTTATTGACCAAAATGTCCAATCGCCGCGCCCACTTTATGGATTTCTCGATAACGCGGCGGCACTCCCGCGGCTTAGATAAGTCGGCCCGAATGCTGAGGCAACTTCCGCCCCCTTCAGTAATCATTCGACAAGTGGTATCCGCATCTTCCTCTTCGCTCAAATAGACGATCGTTACCCGGGCTCCCTCTCGGGCAAACAACATGGCAACGGCGCGGCCAATTCCGCTGTCCCCACCCGTGATGAGCGCGGCCTTGCCGACGAGGGCTCCAGAAGGATTTCCAATCGGCTCCCATCGCGGCTGTGGCCGCAGTAGCTTTTCCTCGCCCGGAGCTAGCTGAGTCTGTTTGGGCCGCAGAGGACGCTTAGTTTTTGGCTTAGAGTTGTTCATGAGTAATGTAGGCCGTCTTTGCGGATTCCCCTCGTCCGCCCCGACTGGCGCAATTTGCCGAAACGGGGCGAGCTTTACGGCATTACGGTTGGCAACAGTTCCCGACAACGACCTCGCGCGCTCAGGAGACCGACCCTAAAGCTCATGGTTCGGCCTGGTTTATTTGGCAGAGCGAAGTTAAGTGGCCTGTTTCAACGAGTCGCGAAGCGTTCGAATGTGATCGTGGGCTGCTCTGATCTGCGTGAACTGTTCCTCAATCGTAGTTCTTTCGCCGTCTAAGCTGGTTGTGGATAGAGCGTCCTGGAAGGCGGCGACTGCGGAATCTTCTCCTCTTTCGCATTCTTCAAGAACTGCAAGATCGTTGCGAGTGGTGACTGCGGATCGAGCGTTTATCCAGCCCCGGTGCAATGCGCCCGCTATGCTTCCCGACGTTTCCGCATCCTCTCCCGCCTGCTCAACTGTCGATTGCAGAGCCTCGGCGAACCGGGCCCGTTGGGAAGAGTACTCGCTCAACGTACGTTTCAGGTTCGGGCAGGTCACGTCCTCAGCGGCGGTCTTGAACCCCACTTCGCCGTCCTTTAACGTTTCAATCAAATCGTTTATAACATTCCGTGTTTCTTTATCCATGTTGAGGAATTCAATAGCAAGCCATGGGCCAAACCCAAGAAAGGGCAGGAAGCCAGGCGAGCGGCGGATCCGAGGTGATCCTCCAGCACCCAGTAAGGGTGTGGCATTGTTTCCGGAATCGGTGGCCACCACGGAGGCAGCTTCAGCTTCGTAGCTCCGGTAGGGCACCAATCTTCAAGGTCTCTATGCGCGAGTCCAGGATCAAGTCCGAGGCGTTCGGGGAGCCAGGCGAAGCGAATGAACCCGCTGGCGATTGCGGCATCCAAAAGGGATGGTGGAAGAGGCTAGGGGGACTCAACAAATTAGGGCTCTTTTTCTGGGCAAACCAGATTCCCGGGCACCCAAAACGGCACCCAAGGGAATTTAAAAAAAAGGCACCCTCGGGTGCCGGGACGGTCGGGCTAATTACGATACAACCGGTCGGAATTCTAAGTCTCGCG
>JANODS010001097.1:0-3181 GCA_031412835.1 Acidobacteriota bacterium
TCAAACTCCGGTGCCTGTCGCACGAACTCTTGATACTCCTGGTCCGTACAGAAACCCATCACCCGTTCCACCCCCGCCCGGTTGTACCAGGATCGGTCAAACAGCACGATCTCCCCCGCCGTCGGCAAATGCCGAATATAGCGCTGTAAATACCACTGTCCCCGCTCGCTCTCGCTCGGCTTGTCCAGCGCCACCACCCGCGCGCCGCGCGGATTCAAATGCTCCATGAATCGCCGAATCGTCCCCCCCTTGCCCGCCGCGTCTCTACCCTCGAAGAGAATCACCACCCGCTGCCCCGTCGCCCTCACCCACGCTTGCAGCTTCAGCAACTCCACCTGCACCTGGTACTTATTCCGCTCGTAGTTCTTCCGCGACATCCGATTCTTATACGGATACGCCCCGTCCAACCAATCCTCCGCCAACTCATCGTCCGGATCCAAGTCCTCCGGCACCTCCTCCGTCCCCCGCTGTCGCAATGCCTTCCGTAGAGTCTGCACCTCGTCCGGCGAAGCCCCCTTCAAAATCGCATCAATCTGCTCCTGCTTGGCCGTCGAGGCGATATCCTGGATCGCCACGGCCTTTGCCTCCAGCACCGATGCAATGGTCTCGTTTACGCGCGTCGCCGCCACGCTGCGGCTCTTCCGGGGAGTTCTGGTTGCCATAAATAACTAAAGAAGTTGTGCGCCGGTCTTGGCGTCGAAAATCAATGAAGACTTAGCGGGAATCGCTACCTCCAGCGTACTACCGTTCCGCAGATGAACCTGCGCCGCCCCGCCATCTTTGTCATGAATCAGCAACAATCCTCCGCCAACGTGCACTGGCCGATCCCCGTTCACGTAGATATGCGCCCCCGCCGCCCGTAGCGCCTCCCTCCACCCCGCCGCCCCCCGAATTTCCGCAGTCACCCCCGTCAACTCGCGCGTAAAACTCTCGCTCAGCCGCTCGCCATCGCAGTAACCCGGCTTACCTTGGAAAATCACCTTCCGCCCCTTATCGAGTAACTCCCTCTTGATCCATCGCCGCTGCGCCGTAGTCAGCAGCCAAGTATTCGCAAATACGATCACCGCAAACCGTCCCAACTCCATCCGCGGCAGATCCGCTAAATGCACCGTCTCAATCCCCGCCCCGCTCCGCCACGCCTCGCCCATCGTCCGGTTCACCGCTACCGGGTCCGTGTACGGGTCCGTCTCCCCCGAATGCCCCGTGTAGTAATACACCTCTGTATCAAACACAAACAACACATCCCCAGCCGGTTCATACGGCCGCTGATGATACTGTTCCAGTAACGCCTTCAACCGCGTAATCTCCGCCATCAGCCGCTTATCCATCCACCAGCCCGCCTGGTTCGCCGGCCCAAAATCGTAGAACCACAGCCCCATCCCCCGCGTGTAACTCTCCAGCACATTCCGCCGAATCACCGCCACATCCGCCGCCACGTCGGTCAGCGAAAACGCCGTGTCCACGTTGTTCAACCATTTCCATGACGGCGTCTGGTCCATCTCATCCAAGAACAGCTTCCCATGCAGCCGAATCGACTCAATCAATGCCCGTGTAATCCCCGATCCCCCCAAATCCCGATAGTTCGACCCATATGCCTGCGGCGCGCTCAAATAGTCGACATCCATAGCCGCCAGAATCTTCTGCAAGCTCAAGTGGCCCCCCGTCGCCTGCCGCGCAAACATCGAGAAAAAATATCCGTAAAACGTCCCCGCCAAAATCGGCCGTGGCCAATTCTTCTTCACCACCCCGCAGAAGTGAATGATCAAATCCGCCACCATCTCCTGCTGGCAGCGGTAGTAATCGATCACGTTCTTCCGCTTCCCCGGATCGCGAAAAATCCCATCGTCCAGCGTCGCCCGCTCCGCCACCGTCGGCACCGGCCCTCCGAACAACTTCCGCATCGGCGCGCTCGTGTCGGGTTCGTTCCGCATAAATCCCCACTGGTGCCACTCCCCGTACACCCCGCACGCCACGTGGATCCCCGCTAGCGCCGCCCCCTCCGGCGTCTTCGCCAATCCCCGCAACAGCTCCACCGTTTTCTCCGTCGCCATCGCCTTCCACTTCTCTGACGCCATACTTACCCGCGGCACCCGCCGCAGGTCGTCCATCAACAGCCTCACCGGTGTCGTCCGTTCAATCTTCTCGTACTCCCCATTCGTGTACCGCACTAACTCTTCCGGATGCGCCGCCGCCCACCATCCCGGCGCATTCAAGTGCCACCGAATCACAATCGCCGCCTCCGGGCACGCCTCGATCACCCCTCGCAAGTGCCGCCGCACCGTCGCCAAATCCAGCGGCCCCTCCTTCGCCCAGATCAGCTCCAAAAACAGGTCGATCTGAAACAACCGAAAGCCCGCCGCCGCAAACGCCCGCAGATTTCGTTGCGGCTCCTCCTCCCACGTCCACCGTCCCCCCGGGCAATCCGTCAAAGCATAGAAGCACGCGTAAGTCGGCTTCCCATTCACAAACAGCGTCGGCTTATTGTTCCAAGTCGCAACCTTGGCCTCCACCGGCTTGCCCCCCGCTGCCGCCAACACCGACAGCCCGCAGGCCTGTAAAAAAGCGCGTCGATTGCACATCGCCCTCCAGTCTACCCGCCCAACGCCAGCCCATGCGCAATCGACGTAAACTCGTTCCCCGACTCAATCCGCTCCGCCCCAAAGCGTTCTTCAAAAATCCGCCGCACCGCCGGCACAAATGACGTACCCCCGGTCAAAAACACCCGGTCGACCCCGGTCGCTCCCAGCCGGTCCACACATCCCGCAATCGCCTTCAAATCTTCCCCGATCCACGATTCAAAATCTTCCCGCCGCACCGTCGTCCCAATGTCTACGCTCCCCTCCACAAACCGAAACTCCGCCGCGTCCTGGCTCGATAGCGCCCGCTTCGTCCGCTGCACCGCTTGATGCAGGCGATACCCCAAGTCCTCGTTCACTAAGTCATACAACGCCTGCAGCTTCTCCGGCTCCTCCCCCTGGCCCGGCAGCGTCTTCAACAGATGCAGCGTCTCCTTCGTCCGCAAAAACGAAAGGTAGTGCCAACGCTCCAAATTCGCGTACAACCACACCGGCACCGGCAGCCGCTTCCCCATCGATCCAATCACCGATCCTAACCCCAACTCCGGCGACACCACATGCCGAATCAACCGCGCATCAAAGCTATCGCCCGCCACCCCCCCCCC
>JANODS010001098.1:0-14077 GCA_031412835.1 Acidobacteriota bacterium
ATATTGATGATGGAGGACGGGCCGGTGCGCCCCCAAACCTCGTCGTTGAACATCGGCGAATGCAGGGAATGGAGTTTCAACGGGGCGTCACTGAACCAGTGCGCCAGCTCCGTGATTTGCGACTTGTTCTGCCAATCGAGGTGCTGCTTGGCGCAGAAGATCTCAACGGCGGGAATGCCTGCTTCGTAAATCTTGTCGAGCCAAACGTTGTTCAACCGCTGGTTGACGAGGAAATGGGTAGAAACGGCGTGATTCATGAGGGTTAATATCCGGCCGCTTTGCCTTCAACGCGGGGGTCGGCAGCGCCAGCCAGCCAGCCGGTGGCTTCCACTTGAATGGCTGCGATTTCGCACATGCGGGCCACGGTTTCCAGCACGTGGCCTTTTTGCTCCAGCAGACGACGGGTGTCCGGCGAGAAGTCGGTTTCCAGGTACAGCTTGTCTGGCCGCCATTGATGATGGAAGCGCGGGAAATTCACCGCATCCTGGATCGGCATTTTGAAGTCGATCACGTTTTGGATGACCTGCATCACGTTCGTGAGGATGCGAGTGCCGCCGGGGGTACCGACGACGAGGGCCAGCTTGCCATCTTTCACGACGATGCTGGGGCTCATCGAGCTGAGCGGGCGTTTGCCCGCCTGAATCGCATTGGCTTCGCCACCGATTGCTCCGTACATGTTCGGGGCACCGGGTTTGACGGAAAAGTCGTCCATCTCGTTGTTGAGCAGAATGCCGAGACCAGGGACCGTGGCACCGGATCCGTAGCCTCCGTTGAGGGTATACGTAACGGAAACGGCGTTACCTTCGGCGTCGACAATTGAGTAGTGAGTGGTTTCGAGAGACTCGTACGGGGCCAGGTTGCCGGGTTTGATTTTGTCCGAGTTTGTCGCGGCGGCGGGGTCAATCGAGTCCCGGAGCGTCGAGAGATACCGGGGATCGAGTAGTTTCTTGGTCGGCACTTTAAAAAAGTCCGGATCGCCGAGATACTCCGAGCGATCGGCGTAGTAGCGGCGCATGGCTTCGGCGGTGAAGTGAATGGCCTGGGCCGAGCCGGCACCGTAACTGGCGTAGTCGGTTTTCTCTAGGACGCCGAGCATTTGCAGAATGCCGATGCCGCCGGAACTAGGCGGCGGGGCGGTGATGATCTCGTAGCCGCGATAGGTGCCGGTGAGCGGAACCCGCTCGGCGGCGACGTAGTCTTTCAGATCTTTCAGCGTGAACAAGCCACCAACTTTTTCGAGCGCCGCCACCATTTTCCGCGCGGTCTCGCCTTCGTAGAAATCCTTGGGGCCAACCTTTTGAATGCGTTCGAGTACGTTGCCGAGTTCGGGCTGCGTAAGCAGTTCGCCGGCTTCGTAGAACTTCCCATCGCGTTGGAAAATGCGGCGCGAGTCGGCAAACTGGGCCAGATTCTTAGCGCTCTTCAGGGTGTTGGCGAGGCCATAGCCGACGGGAAAACCCTGCTTAGCCAGCTTCACGGAGGGAGCAACAAGGTCGGCCCATTTGGCTTTGCCGTATTTCTTGTGGGCGAGTTCGAAACCACGCACTGTTCCGGGGATGCCGGCCGCGCGCCAGCCGAGCACGGAGTCGCGAGTCGGCTTGCCGTCCTGGTCGAGATACATATCGCGCGAAGATTTTTCAGGCGCGCGCTCGCGGAAATCGATGAACGTGGTTCGACCGTCGGCAAAGCGAACGAGCATGAAGCCACCGCCGCCGATGTTGCCCGCCGAAGGATGAGTGACGGCGAGCGCCAAGCCTACCGCAACAGCGGCATCAACCGCATTGCCTCCGGCTTGCAAAATGGCGACGCCGGCGTCGGTGGCGTGGATCTCGCGCGAGACGACCATGGCTTTGCGAGCGCGAACGGGCGTAGCGGCAGAGAGGGGGGCGAGTAGAGTTACTACCGCGAGTGACAGCGCTAGAAGTTGCCGCATGATTTCCTATGGTATCTCTCTAATGGGTAGTGGCTAATGGGTCGTGGCTGCCCGACGGCGCCATTCAAACAGGGCGATGCCCGTGGCAACGCTGACATTGAGAGACCCGATTTTACCGTACATGGGGATTTTGACGAGCAGGTCGCAGTTGCGCGCGACGAGTTCATGAAGGCCGGCGCCTTCGCCACCCACGACGAGAACGGTGGGCAGATGGAACTGGACCTGGTCGTATTGCTCGGTGCCGTGTTCGGTAAGGCCGTAGATCCAATAGCCTTCCTTCTTGAGTTTTTCGAGGGTCTGGGCGACGTTGCCGATGCGGACGATCGGCATATGGGCGAGAGCACCCGCCGCGGCTTTGGCGGCGACCTCGGTGACCGGGGCGGCGCGGCGGTCCGGCAGCAGGATGGCGTCGGCGCCAGCGGCGTGGGCAGAGCGGATGATGGCCCCAAGGTTGTGGGGATCTTCGATGCCGTCGAGAAGGACGAGGAGTTGCGCGGTGGCGGGGAGTTCGGCGAACTGGGCGTAGCGCTGGCCGGAGGTGAAGGCGACGACGCCCTGGTGGGAGGCGGCTTTGCTCGCGCGGTCAAGAGCCTCGCGGGGTTCATAGCGAACGGGCACGTTCGCCTGTTTGGCCAGGTCAATGATCAGTTGCACCTTGGGGCCACCCGCGCCTTTAGCGACCAAAATTCGCTCGACGGGTTGGCCGGCGCGGAGCGCCTCAGTGACGGGATGGATTCCTGATAAAACTTGCATGGAAATTCCATGGTAGCGCTGGTGCCGTCGCCCGGTGCATAATACAGCAGAGTGTCTGCGCGCAAACGGCCAGAAACGATTCCGGAGGGAGACATTCTTCCGGATACACCGGAGATCCCCAACAAGCTTTACTTTCGCATCGGCGAGGTGAGCAAGTTGGCTGGGGTGAAGGCGTACGTATTGCGTTACTGGGAGACGGAGTTCACCCAGTTGCGGCCCAAGAAGAGCGGGACGAACCAGCGACTGTACCCGCGCAAAGAGGTGGAATTGATCCTTGAGATCAAGCATCTTCTTTACGATAAGCGGTTCACGATTGAAGGGGCGAAGAAGACGCTGGGGCAAAAGGGCAAGGCCGTGGGGGTTGAGAAGGCGGCTTTGAAGCCGCGGAAGCAGGCGGCGTTGTTCGCGATGGAAGACGGGATTCCACGAGACAGTTGGGACGAAGTGCGGGCGGAGTTGCGGGCCGTCTTGAAAGTATTGAAATAAGTTAAAGGCAAGCGAGGTGGTGGCCGAAAAGCCAAGTAAGGCTCCCCTCTCATGATTGCTCTGACCCGCATCAACGGTCTCCCGATGATGCTCAATGACGATTTGATCGAACAGATTGAATCGATCCCGGATACCATCGTTCGCTTGACGAACGGTCAGAAGCTCGTCGTCAGGGAGACGCCATCGGAGGTCGTCGACCGGGTAGTAGCGTTCCGCCAAAGGGTCAATCAATGTAGTCCCTTGCTGACGGTAGGCCATGGCCGGTAGCAAGGCGAAGCTTCGTCCGGACTTAGCCACGCTGGGCGGCCTGGTAGTCGCGGCGCTGGCGATTGTCGGTGGGCTGATCCTGGAAGGGGGGTCGCTCCAGGACATCGCGCAACACACGGCATTGCTGATTGTATTGGGCGGAACGATGGGTGCGGTGATGGTGCACTACCCGCTCAACACGCTGCGGGGCGGCGTAATCCGATTGCGGGATGTCCTCTTCGAATCGCCGCGATCCAAGCCGGACATCATCGAAGAAGTGGTGGGGCTGGCGACCAAGGCGCGGAGAATGGGCCTCATTTCGCTCGAAGATGAGTTCGGCACGATTCAGGACCCGTTTCTTCTGAAGGCCTTGCGGATGGCGGTGGACGGTGTCGATACGAACGAACTGCGGCGGATTATGGAATTGGAGATTGTGGTGAGAGAAGCACGGGCCGAGCAGGAAGCGAAGATTTGGGAGAGCGCGGGGAGTTACGCGCCGACGGTGGGGATCATCGGCGCGGTGATGGGGTTGATTCAAGTGATGAAAAACCTCGCGGATATCGACCGGGTGGGGCATGGGATCGCGGTCTCGTTCGTCGCGACCGTATACGGCGTAGCCCTGGCAAATCTTTTGTTCCTGCCCGCGGGGAACAAGATTAAGGGCCGGGCCCGCTTGGATAGCGAAGCCAGAGAAATGATGATCGAAGGGGTGTTGGCAATCGTGGACGGACTGAATCCGAAACTGATCAAGGACAAGCTCGAGACCTACTTAGACGTCGACCCGGTGACCCCGGCGCGGCCAAGTCGACAGAGGGCAGCATGAGGCAGCCCCGGCGGCGGACCCCGCCAGAATCGGAGAACCATGATCGGTGGCTCGTCTCCTACGCTGACTTCATCACCCTGCTCTTCGCCTTCTTTGTCGTGATGTTTGCGAGTTCGCAGGCCGATAAAGGTCGCCAACAACAGGTTTCCGATAGCATCAAACGGGCCTTGGAGAGCGACCACCTCGTCGCCAAGATCGCGGGGATTCTGGGCGGAACCCCGGACGATAAAGGAAAAGGAAACGCCCAATGGAAGGGTCCAGGCGGAAGCCAGGCCGAACTTCGACCGACGCTGGAGCGGCTGTTGGTGGAGTTGAAAAAAGAGGTGTCGGACGGGTCGATGCAGGTGCAGATGACACAGCGCGGGTTGGTTGTTAGCCTGCGCCAGGCCGGGTTCTTTCCATCGGGTGACGACGGAGTTTACGAAACGGCGCTAGCGAGCATTGAGAAAGTGGCAAGAAGCGTCCAAGATTTGCCGAACCCGATTCGGCTCGAAGGTCATACCGATTCGATCCCGATTCAGACGGATCGGTTCCGGAGCAATTGGGATCTGTCGGCCGCCAGAGCGATCTCGGTGATGGCGCTGATGCAAGAGCGCTATGGCGTGGCGAGAGAACGGATGGCCGTGATGGGCTATGCCGATACGGTGCCGCTCACGAAGAATGAGACGGAAGAAGGGCGGGCGCGGAATCGTCGGGTTGACATTGTTATCCTGAACGCCGCGACCGCCCAACAGGAACCGAGAACGAAGTAGAGTTTGGCTGCGCGCGCCGTACCCCCGCCCCTTTCAGTCTGCACTTACCCCTACCGCTCCCCAACCGCTCCCCTACCGCTCCGGTGGCCCGCTTGCAACCACCGTACGGAGGATTAGGTCGAGGCTGGAAATTGCTGACATGCGTTCTATCAAGCAACTGGTGCAAGGGTGGGAACCCGGCCCAGGCGCGCCACCCGGCAAGTGAATATCCGCTTGAGCCTTCTTGCGACTTCGCGGGTGCCCCGCTATCTTCACCCCAGACGTTGTCTAGTGGCCGGCTGCGGCCTTGGCAGGCTCCGCTTTGGAATGCTCGTCCTTTTTCTCGTCGGCCTTGTGCTCGCCGTGACCACCATCTTTCTTCTCGTCGACCTTCTTCTCCTTCGCCGGGGGTGCGTCCAGATACTTGATGATGATCGAGATCCGGCGGTTCGAAGGATCCGCCGGATTGTCCGGTATCCGAAGCGTCTGATCAGAGAAGCCCCGGACTTGGGCAACTTGGTCGAGGCGAACCCCGTACATCTGCATCACCCGACGAGCGGTATTGGCCCGATCCGACGAAAGCTCCCAATTGCCATAGTCCCCCGTGAACGGCTTGGCGTCCGTATGCCCTTCGATAAATACTTTGTTCGGCAACTTACCGATCTCTTGCGCGAGCGTCCCCAGCAGGATCGTAGCCTTCTCGGTCGGCGCTGGGCTACCCGATTCAAAAAACGTACCAACGTCGCTTTCGAGTAACTCAACACGCAGTCCCTCGCCGGTGACGATCATCTTCACCTGCTCTTTCACCTTCTGAAATTGAGGGGTTTCCTTCATCGCTTGTTCAAGCTTGTCCTTCAACTTGTCCATGTCGTTGGCGGCGATACTGATCGACTCGCCCCCAGCCCCGGACTGCGTAGTGCCGATCATCTTGCCGCTTCCTTCCGGGTCCGAAAAATATCCACCCACCGACTTCTGCACCTCTTCCGACGAGCTCAAGAGCCAGAGCACCATGAAGAAGGCCATCATGGCGGTAACGAAGTCGGCATAGGCCACCTTCCAAGCTCCGCCGTGATGGCCGCTAACTTTGACGATTTTCTTGATGATGTAAATGGGGGGCTGCTCGTCGGCCATGTCTATGCGCCTCCCTTTACGGCCTTTTCCATCTCTTTGAACGACGGACGAAAATGAGCAGGGATCGACCGCCGGGCGAACTCCGTGGCTAGGATCGGAGCCAAGCCCTTTACAAAACTAATCAGGCCAACCCGAAGAAAATTGTAGTATTCCTTTTCCGCTTGATTGATTTTGCCCATATTGGCCGCAAGCGGCCCGAAGAAGCCGTAGCACAATAGAATGCCCAGAAACGTGCCCACCAACGCGGCCGCCACGTGGTGGCCAATCTCTTCCGGCGGTCCGCCCAGCGAGCCCATCGTGATCACGATTCCCAGCACAGCCGCAACAATTCCCAGACCCGGCAGCGCGTCCGACATCGTGTTCAGAGCGTGCACCGGTTCGTCCGCCTCATGGTGATGGACTTCCATGTCGAGCTCCATCATCTGGTCAATTTCGAAGTGGCCGACGCCACCGCTGATCGACATGCGCAACGTGTCGCAGACGAAGTGCATCGCGTGATGATTGCCCATCAGCGACTTGTATTTGGTGAACAACTGGCTCTTGTCGGGCTCTTCGACGTCGGCTTCGAGCTTCACCAAGCCATTCTTACGGGCGTAGGTAAACACGTCGTTGAGCATCTTCAACTGCTCGGTGTAAAAGGCTTTGTTGTAGGGGCTGCCCTTAAGCGTGCCCAGGGCACCCTTGATGATGCCGATCACAACCGCCAGAGGATTGCCGATCAACAATGTTCCGATGGCGGCACCGAGAATGATCAACAGTTCAAAGGGCTGAAACAGGATCGGTAGTTTCCCGTGAGAAAGAAGGTAGCCCCCAAGAACGGAGGCAACCACGATGAGCGCACCAATAATTACAAACATAACTATTGGCCTTATCGACCGAAAAGCCCCAGATTTTAGTCGACCAGCAGCCCCATCAGCACTTCGGCCGCCCGTTGCCCGGCCTCTTTTTTCGAAATTCCCTCGGCGCGCGCGGTAAGCGTCTTACCAAGCCGAATTTCTACGGTGAACGTCTTAGCGTGTTCCGGGCCACGCTCGGCCACCGTAGCGTATTTCGGCGGCGGATATTTAAGCGCTTGGGCCTTTTCCTGGAGCGCCGATTTGTGATCCGTCAGCCCAGACGGCAGGCCGACCTCCAGGTCTCCCGCCGAATCGAGCACTTGGGCTTCGACAAATGCTCGCGCCGGGGAAATTCCGCCGTCGAGATAGATCGCGGCGATGATGGCCTCCACCGCATTGGCCAACAGCGCCCGCTTACTTCGACCGCCACTCATCTCTTCCCCGCGACCGAGAAGGAGGTAGTCCCCCAGCCGTAGAGACTCCGCAATCGCCAACAAATGGGTCGCCGAAACAAGCCAAGCTTTGAGCTTCGAAAGCTTCCCTTCCGGGTAGTGCGGAAAGCGCGAGATCAGCGCTTCGCTCACGGCAAAACCCAATATCGAATCGCCGAGAAACTCGAGTTGTTCGTTATCCCGGTTGGGATCGTTCTCGGATTTCTCGGCGAAACGGGACTTGTGCGTCAAAGCGCGAATCAGGAGTTCTGGCTGACGAAACCGATAGCCGATGCTCTCAGCCAAAACGACAAGATCCACGCTCATATTTGTTATTTTGCAGCCTTGCCCTTCGTGGCGCGATCCTTTTCGCTCGCGGCCACCTGCTTAATCGCCGGGTTCAGATCGGGAACGGCCATCGCCTTATCAGCCGTTGCGATGGCATTGTCAAACTGACCAGCCAAGTTATACGCGCTGGCCAGCCGGACGAGCGTCGCGGGGTCGGCCGTTGGGGTCGTTTCCACCGCGGTTTTGAACGAAGCGATGGCATCCGGGTACTTTTTCCGCACCATGGCCACGAGACCAAGGGCCTGATGGGACTCCGCGGTATAGTCTTTCTTAATCAGCTCCCATTGGTCGTCTGGAATCTGCGGATTGGGCTTGGCGGCGGTCTTGATGGCCTCCATCGCGCCTTTGGCCATCTTCTCGGCTCGACCGAGCTTTTCTTCTTTATCGAGGTCGAACTCCCGCGTCTTCTGCGCCAAGCCGGAAGCGATCATGTTCATGCACATGAAGTTCGCCTTATCGACTTCGAGCGTCTTTTCCGCCCAGACCATCGCGCTGTCAATATCGTTCTTCTGTTGATACGACGAGGCGATCACATAAAGCGCGAACGGCTTGAACTCCGTATCGGCAAACTTGGTGATCAAGGCTTGCGCCGCCTTGATACGAGAATCCGCATCCTGCGCATTCTGCATGGCCATGATGGCATCTACTTCTTTCTGCGACTTGGGCTTAGGCTGAGCCAGCACCACCGCCGCGGCGAGGCCTACGCTGAACGCGAGCCGGATAAAACGGGACATGATCATTACTTCTCCTTCGGGGAATTGGACAACTTGTTAAGCGCCTGCTGGGCCGCCTGCTGGGCCGCCGCAGTGGCACCGGGGACGGCCAGAGCTGCTTGAAACTGTTGGATGGCTTGCTCGGGCTCCTGGGCCCGTTCAGCGAGGTTGCCGAGGTAGACATGGCTCCAAGCCTTTGTCTGCGGATCGGGGCTCAGTTCGAGAACTTTTGAAAACAACTTCTCGGCTAATTCGAGATTCGCCTGGCGGGCGGCAACCCGCGCCAGGCCATAGTAGGCTTTGGCATGCAAAGGCCGGTCCGGCGTCTCCTGCAGCGCCTTCAGAAATGCGGCGCGGGCAGGTTCCAACTTGGCCGCCCGATAAAGCTGTTCGCCATCGTCCAGCGTCTTTTCCGCGCCAGCCAACTCCACCCTCACTTCCTTCGGAGCCACCTTAATTGCCCGCTTCGGTCGCTCCTTGATGAAGTCGACCGCCATCAGCCGTTTATCCTCTTTCTTCAAATCGATCGCGTCGATCATCTCTCGATAGTAGAGTCGCATGGACGCTTCCTGCGTTTCATACTTCGCCAGCGCCTCGCTAAAGTACGGGGTCAGGATGAAGCCTTCGCGCAGCGCCTGCGCCGGGTCTTTGCGCTTATCGAGACGGGCTTCAATCGCCCGGATCAGGCTCGCGGTCGCCAAAAGCGAGAAATCTTCCTTGTAGTACTCTTCCAGCGCCGGAGCCGCTTGCGCCAAGTCAATCAGCGGCTTCTTCTTTTCGAGATTCGCCGCGAACTTGAAGCTAAGCGGGTCCAGCAGATACTGCAAGTAAGCGTACCGAATATAGTCGGTCTGAATCTCCGGCGACGGCGTCAGCACCAGGAAGTATTCGTCTTTGTATGCCCGCGTTTGAATATGATTCGGCGGCCCCAGCAGTTCGACATAGACGAAGAAGCGCCTCCCAGTGTAGCCGCTCGTCGGGTTCCGCAAATATCCGTTGACTTCGCCAATCGTCCGCACCACCGGTTCCTGATATCGTTCGAGCATCTTGTCGATAGCCGGTTGCGCCTGCTTATAAAGCTCTTCAATCTGCGCTTCGGCATAGAACCGGCTCAGCAGCCGCTCGAAGCCAGCCAGCGGAACCACGTCGGGCGGCATCTCGTGCGATGCGAATTTGTAACCAAAATTCGGCGGCCCCTGCACCGAAAGCGCGAACGAGATGAACCGGTTCAGATCCAGATTCTTAGGGCCGAGCTTCCGGTTTTCGAGCCACTCCCGGATCTCAGCCCCGGTCTTCAACTGGCGGCTGGCGAGATTCTTTACGACCGCGGCGCGGATCGGATGGTTGTTCGGCGAGTCGATTTCCGCATCGTATCCCCCGGCATGCAGCGCGCACATCACCGTAAACATCGACAGATTGGCGTCGAGTTGGCCCGGTTCGGCGGCGCGAGCGAGGGCGATACTCCCAAGTAGGGCAAGTTTGCGGAAGTGACGAAACAATTTGCGGTTCCTCGTTTAGTCTAACGCGGTCGGTAGAGGACGAGTTCGAGCCCCCCGACAAAGCTGCGACCGGGCATACGAACGCCGATCAACTCTTCATACCGAGTGGACGTAATGTTGGCCAGTTGCAGGTACGGGCGGACGCGGCCCTTTTGATAGGAAAGGAACGTATCCCAGACGGCATACGGCGAGCGTCCAAAGCGTTCGAGGGCGCCGATGCGGGTCCGGGCGAACACGCCGTTATTCCACGCCGCCTGCCACGTGGCGACGCCCGAGTGGCGCGGATAATTGAAGACATACTTCGACTGCTGTCCCGCCAGCACGGTCTGCGCCCCATTGAGCCCGGTGTAGGAAAGCTCGATCCGATGCTTCTTCATCGCCACCACCGTAAATTGCGATTCGAAGCCAGTGAAGTTCAGAGCCTGAAAGTTGGTCGCCCGCCAGATGTCCGCCGGCGAGCGGCGTACGAAATCGATGCCGTCCTTTTCGCGGCGTTGAAACACGGTTACCGCGAGCTTCGCATCCTTCGGCAGCGATACGTCCAAGCCGCCCTCGTAGGTCGAAGCATGCTCCGGGCGCAGCAGTGGATTGCCGACGTTGCCCGGGTCCCGATAGTAGAGATCGGTGTAGGTCGGCAGGCGGAAGGCCCGACTGGCCGACGCCCGCAGCTTCGCACGCTGCGTCAACCAAAAGCCTACGCCAGCCGAAGGATTGAACTGATGTTGAAGATTGCGATAGATCTCGTCGCGCAGGCCGATCGTCAGCGAAAACCGTTTTAGCGCCCGAATATCGTAAGCCGCATAGACGGCAGATCGAGCCCGCGAATGCTGCCCCAGGTTGTTCGAAACGATCCGATCGCCGAGAAATTCGGCCCCGTAATGGAGCCGGGCGTTCCGGGGAAGTTCCTCCGTCCGTCGCAGACTAGCCTGCCACGTTTCCACGATATGCCGGTTCGTGAACACTTGCGGCCGGTCCCGGTAAAGCACAAATAGGTCCGAGTTTCGGCGATAGGCAAACAGCAGATCGGTCTTCTTCCCGAGCCCCTGCTTCACCCCGGCAAACCATCCTTTGGTTCGCTCCCAGGAGTTGAAATTGCCATAGAACTGCTCAGCCCCGTACGGCCGATCGTTAAGCGCGAGCGTCACCTCGGTCTGGCGGTACTGCGTCTGCGAGGCGACCGAAAGGTTGCGGTAGTCGCGGTTGGCCATGAACCCCCGCGAGAAATCCCGAGCCAGTGTCAGGTGCTGCGAAAAAAGCTTGGTCACATACGCCGCTGAAGCATGCTGCTGCTGCGTTCCCCAGGTGCCAAACCCACTGCGGAAACGCACCTCGCTCAGGGCCGGCGGCTTCGAAATCACGTTCAGAACGCCAGCCGTCGCATCGGACCCATAAAGAGTCGACCCCGACCCCTTCAGAATTTCGATTTGCGCAATTGACTCCAGCGGAATCGGCAGATCCATACTAAGGTTCGAAGTGTGAACGCTGCTCAGCCGCAGTCCGTTCCATAGAATCAACGACTGCCCAAAGCTGCCGCCGCGAATCGAAAGGCCGCTATTGATGGCCGCGGGGGCCCGTTCGCGCAGGTCCACCGAAGCGTCGAGATTCAGCAAATCGCTCACCGAACCAGCCAGCGGAGCTAGCTCCCGTGCGGGAATCGCTTTGACCGACCGGTCCGCGTCTTCGAGTGGAATGGCCTGATAGGAGCCGGTGACGACAATCGTTTGTTTTTCAGGGGTTCGTTTCTCTGACTCTTGGGCGAACAAAGCACCCCAACAGAGCGCTACAGCAATACGCATGGAATGCTTTAGGATAGCTGGGATGCGCACTCTTCTGCTCTTGATTCTGCTTGGCACCGCCGCGTGGGCGCAAGATCCGCTCGCAACTCGCGCGGAAAAGTACCTCGTCGACCTCCTCCGGCTCGATACATCGAACCTGCCCGGCAACGAAACGCTCGTCGCCGAATACGTCGCCAACCAAATGAAGCCGCACGGCATCCCCTGCGAACTGCTCGGCCCGGATCCCACCCGGCTCAATGTCATCTGCCGAATTGCGGGCGGCTCGCAGAAGCGGCCACTGCTCCTCATGGCCCATAGCGACGTCGTGCCCATTGAACCCAAACTCTGGACGGTCCCGGCCTTCGAGGCGATGCGGAAAGACGGCTTCATCTACGGCCGCGGTGCCGTCGATACGAAGGGCCTGCTCGCCGCCGAAATGGCCATTCTCGTCGAGCTGAGGCTCTCCGGCTCCAAGCTGAATCGTGACGTGATTCTGCTCAGCGAGGCCGACGAGGAAGCCGGCTCCACGGGCATCCAATGGCTAATTCAAAACGCCTGGGAGAAGATCGACGCCGAGTACGCCCTGAACGAAGGAGGCACGCAGATTCTGACTACCGACTCGACGCGCGTCTTCCAAGTCCAGACCTCCGAGAAGATCCCCACCCGCGTCATCCTTGTCGCCCGCGGCTCGGCCGGCCACGGTTCCCTGCCCCGCAAGGACAACGCCGTCGCCCACCTGTCCGAGGCGATCTCAAAGCTCGTCCGCGCCTATCAACCGGTCAGCCTGAATACCACCACCCGCCGTTACTTCCGAGAGATGGCCAAGCTCAGCGAGTACGCCTGGCTCCGTCCGCAACTGTCGGCGCTCGAAGATCCCAAGACGCAAGAAAAAACCGCCAACGCCATCGGCGACCGCGACATGGAACTCGACGCCGCGCTCCGTACCACCGTCTCCCCCACCATGCTCCGCGCCGGCATGAAAGTGAACGTCATCCCCAACCAGGCAGAAGCGCAGATCGACGTCCGCCGCCTGCCCAACGAGACCAAAGAGGAGGTCCACGCCCGTTTCCGCAAGCTCATCAACGACCCCGCCATCGAGGTTCTTCCCGAACCCGGCCAGGAGATGCCCGCCACTGAACCGAGCGGCCTGACGACGGATCTCTACAAAACCATGGAACGCGTCTTCGCTCAGGAAGCCGGCAAAACCGTGACCATTCCCTACATGTCCCGCGGGGCCACCGACGGCTCCTTCCTTCGTGCCAAAGGCATGGCTGTTTATGGCGTGCCCGTCTTCCTCCGCAACGGAACCGAGTCCCGCGCTCACGGCAACGACGAGCGGATAAAAGTCACCACGCTGCACGAAGGCACGGTGTTGCTAAAGAAGATCGTTGACGCCGTCGTCCTACCGCAATAGCCGCGTCCCCACTAGCTCTTGCAGCAGCGGCGAGGTCGGGTAAGGGTGGTGCTTATACTGGCGGAAACCTTCGCCATACGGCACGGAATAGTGCTGGCCACGGGCCCGCGTCCACTCCTCCATCGAGCGTAGATAGTCGTCCATGCCGTGCTGCTTCCGCAGCCATTCCCGCTGGCTCACGTGGGCGGCTAACATCTCGCGCTTGCGTTCGAAAGCCGTTTCGATATCCACCGCAAAATCGGCGCTCACCGGACTTCCATCCCGGTCCCGCCCTTCAATCGAATCCATGAAGTACAGGTGCGGAATCCCCGGCAATGGGGCCGCCTCCCCGGTCTGATAGTTCGGGCAAGACACGCCGAAACAGGCGTCCCGAACCAGAATGCTGGTCGCTTCGTGATCGCAATGGTAGTCAGTCGGCGAAGACGTCAGCACCACAGTCGGCCGCAATCGCCGCAGCACCTCCGTCACGCGGCGCCGACTCGAATCATCGTTAAAAATTGCCAAATCACGAAACTCGGCGCACTCGTACGCCGCGCCGATCTGCGCCGCCGCAGCCGCGCCCTCGGCCCGGCGCATCTCCGCAATTTCGTCCGGCCCGAACTCCATCGAACCGCAGTCGCCAGCCGTCATCGTGACGATCGTCACTTGGTGCCCCGCCTCGGCGAGCAAAGTCAGCGTGCCGCCGGCCAAAATCTCGGCGTCGTCTGGATGGGCGTGAATGGAAACAATATGGTGCTTCATGAGTGGGGAAGATTGATCTGTTCCAGCAGCGCATTCGTGCGCTGTCGGCTATGATGGGTGGCGGTTTCAATCGCCGAAATCAGCATGCTCCGCAGGCCATGGCGTTCCAGTTCGTGAATCGCGGCGATGGTCACCCCGCCCGGCGTAATCACTTGGTCCCGCAGAATCGCCGGATGCAGTCCGGAGTCCCGCACGTGCTTGGCCGCGCCCAGCACAG
>JANODS010001099.1:0-4444 GCA_031412835.1 Acidobacteriota bacterium
GTAGAAGCCGGAGTAGTTATAGCCGAGGAGGCGGAGGTCGACGAGGGCGGCGAAGTTGGCTTGGGGGTCGAAGGGACCGGTGGGGCCGGGGAAGAGGTAGAAGAGGGCGTGGTGGAGGGTGAGGAGGGCTGCGGCGGCGGCGACTTGGGCGCGGAACGGGAGTTGGAGGAGCGCGTAGCAGAGGAGGTAAGAGAAGGCGATTTGGCAGAGAACGTTGATGAATTGGAGTTTTAGGGGCGTGGTCGCGCCCCAGTTGGAGAGGACGTTCGAGAGGGCGACGAGGACGAGGGCGCGCCAGAGAACATGGCGCCAGGGGGCGGCGCGGCGGGCGAGGGCGATGGGCATGGCGACGCCGACGATGAAGGTGAAGGCGGGTTGGATGAGGTCCCAGAGGGTGCACCCGGCCCAAGAAGCGTGTTCGAATTGATTGGCCCAATTGTTTTGACCTTTGAAGGCGTCGTAGATGCCGAAGCCATGGGAGATCAGCAGGAGCATGGTGAAGCCGCGGAAGGCATCGAGGGAGAGGAGGCGGTCTTCGGGCGGGGCGGTGGACATGGGGGCACCTGAGAGTTTATCGGATTGGGACGGCGGGTTCGGGGTGCGAGACTGGAGGGATGGAGAACTCACGTTGAAGTGGTGGAAGAGTGGTGACGCGGACGAAGCGGCGGCGAAAGGGTCGTTGGACCTGGAGGCGATCAAGCGGGAAGCGTGCGCGATTTTGTTTAAGCACAGCCGGACGTGTCCCGTGAGTTTCATGGCTCAGGCGCAGGTGAAGCGGTTCGCGGCGGCGCATCCGGAGGTTCCGGTTTATACGCTGGTGGTGCAAGATGATCGGGAGTTGTCGCGGGAAGTGGCGGTGTGGACGGGGATTCGGCACGAGTCGCCGCAGGTTTTTGTGCTGCGGCGGGGGGCGGTGGTGACTTCGACGTCGCATGAGGGCGTTACGGCGGAGTACTTGGCTGAGTCGGTGGGGGCGTAGACGGGGAAGGGCGGCTAGTCTGAACCACAGGAATCCGTTCGAGACCTCAACGGCGAGAGTACAGTGATGGAGCCTTGCTCGCTCAGACCAGAATGAGTCGAGGGTTATCACTTATGCCGCGGATTACATCTCAGGACCACAAACGACTTGTCGGCCAACGCTGAAGTTCCGTAGACAAACTTCGGTCGCACTTTCAAAGTCAGGTGCCGCGTGGAGCTTGAAGTTTTTGTAGACCGACCGGACCGAAAATCGCAGGCGGGCTACCAAGTGCCGCGACGTGCGGATGGCCAAGAATCGCGCGAGGCTGTGGAGCGTAATCGAACGCGGGCGGAATGCGGTCTTCGGCGTTTTTTTTTCAGGTTCTAATCTGAGCGCAGCGTGAATGGCTCGGGCTACCAGGTGACTTGGGTTCGTTTTTCGACTTTGGCGTCGTCGATGAGGATGCCGAAGCCGGGGGTTTCGGGGAGGGTGATTTTGCCGTTGACCGGGGTCGGGTTCCACTTTTCGAAATGGTGGTAAGTGCTCATCTTGGGGATGAGGTACTCGACCAGCGGGCAGGTCATCGGGCTTTGGCTGGCGACGACGTGCATCGCGGCGTGGACTCCGTGGCCGTGGGGGATCACGTGGGCGTCGTAGGCGCTGGCGATGTGGCAGATCTTCACTAGTTCACTCACGCCTCCGCACCATTCGGGGTCCGCCTGAACCACCGTGATCGCTTGCGCATCGAGGTAGCGCTTGGTCTCCCAGCGACCGTAGAAGTGCTCTCCGGTGGCGACCGGGACAGACGTCGCGCGGCGGAGGGCGGCGAAACTCTCTAGCTTGTCGGGGGTGAATGCTTCCTCAATCCAACGGGGCCGATACTGCTCGACTTGCTTGGCCCATTGGAGCGCATAGTTCAAGTCCCAGCCCATGAAGGCGTCGAACATGATGTCGACGTCGTAGCCCATGGCTTTGCGGAGATTGCGAACGATTGCCACGTTCTTTTCCATTCCCGCAGCTCCATCGCCGGGGCCGTAGGGCATGAACCACTTCTGGTGCATGAAACCCTTCTGCTTCAGTTCCACGCACTTCTTTTTGAGAAACTCGGGCTCGACGCTGAAGCCTAGACAGCTTCCATAAACCTGGACGGCGGGGCGGGTGGGGCCTCCTAACAGGCTATACACCGGGGCTTTGAAGTAGCGGCCTCGGAGGTCCCACAGGGCGTTATCGACGGCCGATATGGCCATCATGTAATGGCTCGACCGGGAATGGCGGTTCGAACGGTAAAGCTGGTCCCAGAGCGCTTCTCCGGCTAACGCCTCTTTGCCGAGGAGGAACGGGCGGAGTTGGCGGTGGACGACCACCGCGGCTTCCTCATCGATGGGGCCGTAGAGGCCTTCGAGACCCGCGTCGGTTCGCAGTTTCAAATACAGGGCGGAGGTTTTGGACTCTCCGGCGGGGCGGCCTTGCTCCTTGTATTCCTTGGGGCGGAGGGCGTCGTAAATGTGAAGCGGGTTCGTTTGGAACTGGCGGTTGGCGGTGCCGGCTTCGTAGGTGTAGCGGCCTTCGAAGCGCCAGAATTCGAGGGTGGCGATTTTGCCCGCGGCGGCGGCATTGGCCACCGGGTAGGCCGATAGGGCGGCGAGAAAGGCTCGACGTTTCATATTCACTTGTCCTCCCAGGCCATGCAGACCCAGATGTCTCGGTCGACCCTCTCGCGGAGAGTCCATTGTTGAGCGCCGAGGGCTTTGATGACGCGTTCGGCGTGGCGGGGCGGGATGCCGCCGACGATCAAACGACCGCCGGGTTTGAGCACCCGTTTCATCTCCTCGGCGTTGTGGGAGACGGTTTCGGCGTTGATGTTGGCGAAGATGACGTCGGCCCAGTGGGATTCAATCGACCGGAGAGAGCCGGTGAAGAGTCCGATTTCGGGAGGCATGTCGGCGCGGGCTGCGACGACCGCGTCGTGGTCAATATCGCAGCCGTGGACGGTGGCGGCACCGAGGCGGAGGGCGGCTAGAGCTAAGATGCCGGAGCCGGTGCCGAAGTCGAAGATGCGGTCGCCGGGTTGGACGGTTCGCTCGAGTACTTCGAGCGCGAGTTGGGTGGTGGTGTCGGCACCGGTGCCGAAGGCCACGCCGGGGTTGATGACGACTCGTTCGCGGCCGGGGGGCGTGGGTTCCTGGCACCACGGGGGGGCGATGAAGAGCCGTTCGCCGACGGGGCGGCCGGGCCAGGCGGCTTCGGATTCGGCTTGCCAATCGGTATCGGGCTCCTCGGCCCAATGCGGATCGAAGGCGGCGAAGTCGGCCGCGTCGAAGGGCTCATCGAAAAATGCTCGGAGGGAGACTCGGCTGGCGGTGAGATCGTTCTCGGTAACGCCTGCTGTATCGAGTTCCCAGAGGCGACCGAGGAGTTCGTCCTTTTCGTCCTGGGTGCAATCGAGGGTGAGCGAATGCATTAGCCTTGGACCCGTTTTTCGCGGCCGGACCAGAAGGCGTCTTTGAGATCGATTTTGCGGATTTTGCCGGTGCCGGTTTTGGGCAGGGCTTCGGCGCGGAACTCGATGATGCGGGGGTGTTTGAAGCGGCCTAGGCGGGTGCCGAGGAACGTGAGCAGTTCTTCGGCGGAGAGTTCGGCGCCGGGCTTGCGGACGATGACGGCGGCGGGGACCTCGCCCCACTTTTCGTCAGGGGCGGAGACGACGGCGCATTCGAGGACGGCGGGGTGAGCGGCGATGGCGCGTTCGACTTCGATGGACGAAATGTTTTCGCCGCCGCTGATGATGATCTCCTTCTTGCGGTCGACGATGAGGATGTAGCCTTCATCATCCCAGACGGCCATGTCGCCGGTGTGAAACCAAGCGCCGTCCATGACGGCGGCGGTGGCGGCGGGCTCCTTGAAGTAGCCAGCCATGACATGGTCGGAGCGGGTGATGATTTCGCCGATGGACGTTTCGTCGCGGGGGACGTCGAGGCCTTGGGGGTCGACGACGCGGAGTTCGACGCCGGGGAGGGCCCAGCCGGTCATGGCTTGGCGACGGTAGCGGTCGGCGGTGTCGGCATAGGTGATGCCGGGTTTAGGGCCGGATTTGCTTAAAACGGGGGCGGTTTCGGTGAGGCCGTAGCCGGCGGCGGCTTCGCAGTGGAAGGCGGCTTCGAGGCGGGCCACGAGCTCGGGGGACGAGGCAGCACCGCCGAGCATGATGTGGCGGAGGCTGGAGGTATCGAACTGGCCGAGTTGGGGGCAGTTGAGGAGGGCGTTGGCCATGGTGGGGACGAGGCACATGTCGGTGGCCTTGTGTTCGGCGATGAGGGCGAGGACGCCGGCGGGGTCGAAGCGGCGGACCATGACTTGCTTCGTGCCCATCATGGCGCAGGCTTGGGGCATGCCCCAGCCGTTGGCGTGGAAGAGGGGGATGGTGTGGAGGTCGACTTTGGTGGTGGGGTCGTCGAAGGTGGTGGCGAGGGAGAGGGCGTGGAGGTA
>JANODS010001100.1:0-4642 GCA_031412835.1 Acidobacteriota bacterium
CATAGCCGTAGAGAACACGCACAACGTCGCCGGCGGAACCGTTTATCCGCTCGCCCAACTGGCCGCCATCAAGCGAGGCGCCGAGAGCCGGGGGCTGCCCGTTCATATGGACGGGGCCCGCTTTTTCCACGCTGCAACGGCGCTGGGCGTGGCACCGGTCGAGATCGCCCAACACGCCGATTCCGTGATGTTCTGCCTGTCGAAGGGCCTCGGCGCGCCGGTGGGGTCGATGCTGGTGGGCTCGCAGAAGCTGCTCGAAGAGGGCCGGCGGCTGCGGAAACGGCTGGGCGGCGGCATGCGTCAGGCTGGCATTCTCGCGGCGGCCGGACTGATCGCCCTGGAAGAGATGCCTGGCCGCCTAGCTGAGGATCACGCTAATGCGGCGTATCTGGCTGAATCTCTGGCTTTGCTGCCGGGCATCGCGGTAGAACCTTATGCGGGCACGAACATCGTGTTCTTCAATGTCGCCGACACGGGGCAGACCGGCGAACAGTTGTGCGCTCGTTTGCTCGAAAAAGGCGTCGTGATGATCGCGATGGGCCCGTACCGGGTCCGCGCTGTGACCCATTTCGATGTTGACCGTGCGGCCTGCGAAGAGGCCGTCGCGATCCTCGGGCAGCTATTACACAACTAATACATAGACTTGCGGGCATCGCTGGTAGCGTGGAAGTATGAACTGGCCTACAGTTATTGTCCTCATAGTCCTTCACGTCGGTGCCGTTGCCGCGCTCTTCAATTTTAGTTGGTCCGCTCTCGCAGTGGCCGCCTTCCTTTACTGGATGACGATCTGCCTAGGGATCAGCATGGGGTATCACCGCCTGCATACCCACCGCTCCTACAAAGCGCCCCTTTGGCTTGAGCACTTTTTCGCGCTTTGCGGTGCGCTGACTCTCGAAGGGGGCCCGATCTTCTGGGTTGCCACCCATCGGATTCACCATCAGAAATCGGACCAACCGGGAGACCCGCACTCGCCCCGCGATGGCGCTTGGTGGGCTCATCTCGGCTGGATGCTTGTCGGCACGGCGGATCATGCGGATACCAAGCGCATGGCGAAGTACACCCCCGACTTGGCGAAGGATCCGTTTTATGTTTGGCTCAACACTTGGCATTGGCTGCCGCTGGTTGTGCTCTCGGCTCTTCTCTTCGCCGTAGGCGGATGGCCGTTTCTGCTGTGGGGTTCGTTCGTACGCGTCACGGTTGGTCTGCATGCGACATGGCTAGTTAATTCGGCCACCCATATGTGGGGCCGCCGCCGCTTTGAGACCCGCGATGATTCGCGGAACAACTGGTGGGTCGCGTTGATGACCTTCGGCGAAGGCTGGCACAACAACCACCACGCTCATCCGGTTTCGGCGCGGCATGGTCTGGCGTGGTATGAGTTCGACCCATCGTTCTTGCAGATCAAGTTGCTCGAAAAGCTGGGTGTCATCGAGTCGGTGAAAGTAGCGAAACTCGACGAAGAACTTCCGCAGCAAAAAGCGGCGTAGTCTGGAAGGGTGATTGTGACGGGCCGGCGAAAATCTATCGCGTTCTTCATCGCGCTAGGCGCCGGCCTTGTTTCTATTACGGTGTTGCTTTACGTCGGCTGGGTTTTGCTCAATTGGCGTACCGGTGTCCTGCTGTTTCTGGGCTTGGTGCTGCTTGCGATCATCATCAGCGGCGTCGTGTTGAACACGATTTTTCTTGTGCGAGAGATTCGACGAAATGAGCAGCACGACGCGTTCATCAATGCGGTGACGCACGAGTTGAAAACGCCCGTGGCGGCCATCCGGCTCTATCTCGAAACTTTGCAGCAGAGGCCGGTGGAAGAAGCCAAGCGCCAGGATTTCTACCGGATCATGATGGCCGAGAATGATCGGCTGCTTTCGACCATCGAACAAGTGCTGCACACGGGCCGGCTCGGGGCCCGCCGCAGGCTCAACCTCACTTCATTCGACCTCAACGCGATGATCTCCGAGTGCCTTGACCGTTTCCGAACGATGCACCCGGAACCTGCCATCCATCTGTCCTTCTCCCCCGCGGAACCAATCGCACTGCGGGGCGATGCGGAGGAGATCCGCGCGGCGGTCTCGAATCTGTTGGAAAATGCGATCAAGTACTCTGTGGGTCCGGCGCAGGTCGACATCGAGACGAAAGTGGTGGACGGCAAGTACGCACAGCTCCGCGTGAGCGACCAGGGCCCCGGCATCGCCAAGGGCGAGTTAAAGCAAATTTTCAAACGCTTCTACAGGGCACCGGGCACACTGGCGACCCGCGTCAAAGGTACCGGCCTGGGCCTGTTCATCGTCCGGTCTGTGGCCAAGCGACACGGCGGTAAAGCTTGGGCCGAAAGCGCCGGGTTGGGCAGCGGCAGCACGTTCGTTTTGCAGTTTCCCCTGAAATCATGAGCAGAATCTTGGTGGTCGAAGACGAACGGTCGTTGGCAGAAGGTCTCCGCTTCAACCTAGAAGCCGAGGGGTATGGGGTCGATGTGGTAGAAACCGGCGAGGCGGCGCTCGAAGCCCTTTTAGCGAAACGAACCCACTTCGATGTTGTCGTTTTGGACGTGATGCTGCCTGGCAAGGACGGCTTCGCAGTGCTGCGGGAACTCCGGGCCGCGGCGTTGTTCGTTCCCGTGCTGATGCTTACCGCGCGTGGGCACGCCGAAGACGTTCTGAAGGGCTTCGCGGCTGGTTGCGACGACTACCTTCCTAAGCCGTTCGAGCTGGCGATCCTCATCGCGAGGATCGGCAGCTTGCTTCGCCGACGCGAATGGCTGCGGAAACCAACTGGTTATTCGTTCGGAGACAAGTCGGTCGATTTCGATCAGTTGGAGCTTCGCGTCGGCTCGGGAACCTACCCGCTAACGCTGATGGAGGCGAACGTCCTTCGTTGCCTGATCCAGCACGAAGGCTCGCCGGTTTCGCGAAAAGTGCTGCTCGAAGAGGTGTGGGGATTGCACGAGGATACCGATACACGGGCCATCGACAACTTTATTGTTCGGCTGCGGAAGTATATCGAAACGGACCCGGCCAAGCCGCGCCACCTGCTCACCGTACGCGGGGTTGGTTATCGGTTTGTGAAGGCCCCTTAACGGGTATATAGTGGAGATGTCGTGATTCGTCCGCTCGCCATAGCAGCGCTGTCCGCAGTGTGCGCCATGGGTGCGCCTGATTTTGAAGCGAGCCAGAAGTTCCTCGCAACCTATTGCAAGAATTGCCATTCCGGCAAATCGGCCGTGGGTGGATTTCGCTTGGAGAAAGTTAGCGACCCGGAAAGCTTCGCTACCGAGTCCCATTCCTGGACGCGCCTCGCGCTCCGCGTGCGCAACGGCGAGATGCCGCCGAAGGGCTTGCCCGCCCCGGTGCTGAAAGCTCGCGAAGAGTTCTCCGCCTACGTTCATCAAACGCTGCGGACGACTGCCTGCGCCGCCGGAATCACCGCTGGACCGTCTCCGTTGCGCCGCCTGAACCGCGACGAATACACGGCTACCGTCCAAGATCTTTTGGATATCCATCTCGACATCGGCCACGCGCTTCCCATTGACGGTGCCGGCGGCGAGGGTTTCGACAACGCGGCCGAGACGCTGTTTCTATCTCCGCTGCATTCGGAGAAGTACATGGAGACGGCCAAGCTGGCCATGGACTTCGCCGCCAAGGAACACAAGTCCCGCACCCGCATCCTAGTGGCCAAGCCCGGCCCCGGGGTGACGCCCGACCAAGCCGCGCGGAAGATCCTGGCCGCGTTTCTACCGCGAGCCTTTCGAAGGCCGGTTGCCGAGACGGATCTGCTTCCCTATCTCGACCTGTTCCGCGCCGCTCGCAAGGCGGGCGAAGACTTCGAACCGGCCATCTTCTTTGCCCTGCGCGGCGCGCTGGTCTCGCCGCTGTTTCTCTTCCGGACGGAACCCGTCGACACGGTCGATAGTTATGCGCTCGCCTCTCGCCTCTCTTACTTTCTGTGGGGCAGCCAGCCCGACGAACTGCTGACCGACCTCGCGGCCTCCGGCAAATTGCAGGACCCGGAGGTGCTTCGGCAAATTACCCGGCGAATGCTTAAGAACGACCGGTCCTGGAACATGGCTAAGCGATTCACCGAACAGTGGCTGCATACGCGCGACTTGACCGGCGACAAGGCTCCGGATGCCAAGCTTTTCCCCACCTATTCAACTGACGAGGAGCTTCGCGGCGACATCCGTATTCAGCCGCAGCAGTTCTTTCGCGAACTTCTCGTCCGGAACCTATCGGTGCTTAACTTGATCGATTCGAAATACACGATCGGCACGAGCAATCTATCGAAGCACTTCGGCTTCAAACTCGCCGTCCGGGCGAACCAAGCCAAACAGCCGCAATGGGTGGAACTGCCGGAGAATACGAATCGGGGAGGCTTGCTCGGCATGCCTGCCGTGCTCGCTGTTTCGTCGTATCCGTACCGAACGAGCCCCGTACTTCGCGGCACCTGGATCCTCGATTCGCTTCTAGGGACCCCACCGCCACCGCCACCACCCAACGTTCCAGCACTGGAAGAAGCGGCGGCTGGGGCTGCTCCTAAATCGGTGCGAGAGCGCCTGGAGAAGCATCGCTCCAACCCCGTCTGCGCCGGTTGCCATGCTCAAATGGATCCGCTCGGTTTTGCCCTTGAAAACTACGATTCCATTGGGCGT
>JANODS010001101.1:0-5703 GCA_031412835.1 Acidobacteriota bacterium
CCACCCGTATCATCCGCATCACCAACGTTCGCGCGAACGCCAACCAGCTTGGTGTGAGCTCCACCCTGATCCCGACCCAGATCGTTATGTTCGTTTCGGCGACATCCACGACCTCGATCCCGATCAATAACCCGCAGCAGACCGTGGCCTTTATCCAGCCCGGCCTGACCTTCGGCTTGCGCACTGTCCTCAACCAGACCAACTATCTCCAGTGCGTTTCGAACAATCGGACCGCCGCGACAGATAGCGGTCAGACCATGGCCAGCATGCGTCACATCCTCCGGTTCTCGGAAGGCTTCGCCTCCTCCTTCAAGCGTCGTAACATTGCTTACACCAACGCTGATGTGAGCCCGGTGCCGCTGCCCCAGAACACGCCCAACAACAACTTCTTCACTGAATCCGGCTTCTACAACCCGTTTGTGGTTTCCGGCAACAACAACACCTCTGGTCTGACCTCGAACATCGCTTCCGCCGGTCTGGCTTCGCAGGGCACCCGCCTCATGGCTCGTTTCACCAACGTTCCTGCTGGCATCGTCCTCTATGCCTCGGTCTACGGAATCTCCTCTTGCGGTGATTGCAACACCAATTCGACGGCCAACATCACTGGTGCAGCCACGTCCGCGACGTCGCTCGTCAGCTTGGTTTCGACCGACGCTCAAGGTGGCGGTGCGTACTCCGCTGTTAGCGCTACCAACAGCTCCACCCAGTCTGGCTTCACCATTCCGACCGCTCCTATCACGCTCAGCAATGGCGCTGGTATGGCCGTTTGGGAAGTCATGACCTCCAACCCGTTCACGGTTCAGACGATTGAAGTTGGTATCTCGGCGGCTTACGTCGCCAACACCAGCAACAATCTTCCCGGTATCGGTTCCGCCTCGGTCGCTGGCAGCTTCGCGCCGCTCAGCACCGTGACCACCGCTTCCACCTCGAACAACCAGCCCCGCTTTGCAGACACGAGCTCCGCCCGTACCCTGCTCAACATCAACGCTTGCAGCACGAACATCCTGTTCCCGTTCTTGACCAACCAAGTCGGATTCGACTCGGGTATCGCGATCGCGAATACCTCGACCGATCCGTTCGGGACGGCCCCGCAGACCGGCGCGTGTAAGTTGAACTACTACGGTGAAACCACCGGTGGTGGAGCAGCTCCCGCGGCGCAGACTTCGGCGGTTATCCCGTCTGGCAAAACCATGACGGCAACCTTGTCGAGCGGCGGCACCTTCGGCGTAGCGGCAACTCCTGGCTTCCAGGGTTACGTGATCGCTCAGTGCGCCTTCCAGTACGGCCACGGCTTCGCTTACATCAGCGACGTCGGTGCCAACCGGATCGCGGAAGCCTACTTGGCGCTCATCATGGATTCGGCTCTAGAGACCCGCACGGGTGTCTTCTCCGAGACCTTGGGTCACTAAGAAGCAACGCAACGCAACCGACAATGGGGAGAAGCGAAAGCTTCTCCCCATTGCCGTTTCTATTCCCCACATTATTGAGGTAATTTACCTCACCCACCTTGTGGGAATAGAAAACCAGTGATAAATTAAATCTTGTATCTATCCGCTCTCCGTCCCCGCGTCTCCGCCGTCCTAGCCCGAAATGCTCGCATCCAAAATCCCCTTTACATCGAGGTAGCAATGTCGCTTATTCGACACGGCCTGTTGGCTTCCGTTTGTCTGCTTGCGTCCGCTTGGACTGCCGCGGCTCAGACTAATCTGTTCCTACTGCCCAACTCTTCCAGCCAAACAGGAACCATCACCGGTTTTCGGCTCGACCCATTTTCGACGATCTCGTCCTTTGCCGCCCAGCCTGGCGCGTCCTTCTTCTTCGTTAACGCCGCAGGCACAAAGTACTACTCCGTCGCCCGTTCCGGCAGCGACACCGTCATGGTCTTTGAAGCCGCCAACCCGGCCAACGTCCTCAAACGACAAACTCTCTCCCAGGCCGAAGCCGCTGTTATGACGCCTGACCGACGACGCTTGCTCATCGTCGCCAACGGCCTCCACATCATCGACACGACCACCGACAACGTTCTCAATCTGGTCACCGACGTCGGCAACCAGCCCAACGATGTCGCCGTCGCCCTCGACTCTTCCCGAGCCTTCGTCCTCAGCTCCACCTCAAACCGCCTTACCGCGGTGGATCTCAACACGAACGCCGCCATCGGCTCCCCTCTCACTATTCCCGGCGTCTCCACCGGCGTCGCCATAGGCTACAACGGCTTGGTCTATGTCACCACCGCGAACCGCCTCTACGAAATTGACGGTCGCCTCATGACGATTCGAGCCGAAATCCCGCTCAACGCCCGCCCCGGGAAAATCGTCTTCACTCCGGACGGTCGCTACGGCCTCATGGTCAACCAAACCCCCGTCACCGGCTCCTCGGTCATTTTGATTGACCTCCTCAGCCGAACCGTCGCTGGTACCATCCCCAACTTCCAGGTCATCCTGGACTCCCTCACCGTCGCCTCCAACAACCGAATCTACGCAGTCTCCAATCAACGGCAGGCCTTGTACGAGATCTCGGTTAGTCCCCTCAATATCAACTCGCCCGAGTTTGCCAACATCGGCACCCCGAACAATGTCACCGCGGTGACGGCCACCAACGAATGGCCGAATCCTCGCTTCCTCTTCGCCGCCACTCCTGGCTCCGTTCTCCGGCTCGACAATAGCTCCTTCCCCCCCCAGGGCTCCGGTGCCGCCGCCATCCCGGCCAATCCCGGAAATCTGGTCTTCGCCGCGCCAGCCTTTACAGGCGTGCCGACTCAAATCACGGGCTACAACAACAACCAGAGCACGGCCGTCGGCACCACCTACCAGCCCCTCGTCACCCGGGTCTTCAACTCCGTCGGCCAGCCTCTGCAAGGCATCTCTGTCACCTTCAGCTCGGATAACGCCGCCGCGCAAATCCAAGGAGCCACCGTCACCACCAACGCCGATGGCTACGCCCTGACTAACGTCATCGCTCCCCCCACCGCCGGCACCTTCAACGTCACCGCCTCGGCCGGCGGTGGTGCTACCTCCCCAAGCTTCCTCTTCACCCTCACAACGGGAAGCAACACCGGCGGAGGCATCCCCACCGGTGCCCTCACCATCGTCCGCGGCCAAGGTCAGTTGGTCCAGGAACAGTTCCAAATTCGCGAACCCATGGTTGTTCAACTCCGCGACGTCCAGGGAAAACCCGCCGTCAACCAGACGATCACCTTCTCCATTCAAACCGGAAGCGGAACCTTTAACACGTCCACTTCGGACGGAACCGCCCTCACCGGTGCCACCTGTACCGCCAACGTCTGCACCGTCCAGACAGACGCCGACGGCCGCGCCGGAATTGGCTTCATCGCCACCTCCGTCAACCCCGGCTCCTCCTACGCCCAACAGACGATCACAGCCACCAACGGCTCCAGCACCGTCAACTTCATCCTTACCACCGTCCTCGGCCAGCTCATCGGTGGCGGCTCTGCTTCACCCCCCGTTATCGAGAGAATTAAGCCCGTCGAACGCATTATCACCGGCCAGGCAGGCACCATCCTCAACGAAGCCATTCAGGTCCGCGTCATCGTCGTCTCCGGTCCTCAATCCGGCCAAGTCATTCCCAACGTATCCCTCCGCGCTACCACCGGCAATCCACCCGAGGCCGGCCCCACCGCCACCTGTCAGGGAGAAGGCGGAGTAGCCCTCAGTGATTCCGGCGGAGTCGCTACATGTAACTTGGCTCTCGGCGGCCGCCTCGGCCAGGCCCCGCTAGAAGTCACCATCGGCGGTTCCATCTTCCTCGGTGGCACTTCCCTCATCGTCGACGTTCGCCCCGGTCCTCCTTCAGTCGCTCGCTTGGTTCAGGGCAACAACCAGTCCGGCCTCCCCGGCGAACGCCTCCGCCTCGCCTTCGTCGCCGAAATTTCCGACGCCTTCGGCAACGTCCTCCCCAACATTGCGGGCACCTGGGCCGTCGCCGTACCCAACTCGCTCACCCTCTCTAACGTCGTCTCCACCTCGGACTCGTCCGGTCGCGTCTCCGCCCTCGGAACCCTCGGTACGATCCCCGGAGCCAACATCGTTCGCTTCACTGCCGGCAACGTCAGCGCTGCCTTCACCTTCACCGTCAACATCTCCATCACGGGACTCCGCACCGTCTCCGGCGACACCCAAACCACCGTCACCGGCCAACCCTTCCCACAACCCCTCGTCGTCCAAGTCACCGACGATCGAGGCCAACCCGCGGCGAATCAAGCGGTAACGTTCTCCGTCGCTAGCGGCTCAGCCACTCTCAGCGCCGCCTCGGTCACCACCAACGCCGCCGGCCAAGCCTCTGTAAATGTCACCGCTGGCTCCCAGCCTGGGCCCATCTCCATCCGGGCCTCGCTCGCCAGCCTCTCGCAGACGTTCACGCTTACCTCTCGCTTACCCGGTCCTATCTTCGGCGTCAGCAACGTCGTCAATACGGCCAGTAACCAGCCCGGTCTTGTCCCGTGTGGCATCACCACCCTCTTCGGCACCGGTCTTGCTCCCGGCCTTAGCGGAGTCTTCCCCGCCAACCTCCTCGGCATCGGCGGCCTCCCGCTGCTTCTGAATGGCGTTGAAGTCGTCATCGACGGGCAATCCGCTCCTATCTTCGCCGTCGCCAACCAGAACCAGCAGGAGTCCGTCATCTTCCAAGCACCCTGCAACCTTGTCCCCGGCAACCGCTCCACCGCCACCGTCCGGGTCTCCGGCGGCTCCACGACCATCAGCGGTATCCCAGTCCTCCGCGCCCTGCCGGGTATCTTCGAAACCAACCCCGGCAACGGCGTCCGCCGCTATGCCGCCGTCCAGCGTCCCAACGGTAGTTGGGTCGATCCGCAAAATCCCGCTCTCCGTGGTGAGATCCTCCGGCTCCTCGTCACCGGCCTCGGGCTTGTCTCTCCGGCCACCGACACAAACCGTGCCGGTATCGCCGGTCAAATGGTTCAAACCTCCCTCATCGTCGGAGTCAACGACCAAGGCGTTCGCGTGGTTTCGGCCGAATACGCCGTTGGCATGATAGGCGTCTACGTCGTAAGCTTCGAGCTACCCCTCGACGCTTCCCCGGGCCCCTTCCGCAACATCGCTATCGCCGCGGAAGGTCTCTCCGGCGAACTGCTCTTCAGCAATGGCTCCACCATCGCTGCCATCCAGTAATTCCGCTCCCGCAACCCCAAACCCGAAAAGCCCCGCTCACCAGGCGGGGCTTTTCGTTTGCCACTTGTTATCCTGAAATCTGCATGCGCCGTACCCGCTGGATCCTCATCGCCAGCATTCTTATCCTCGTTGCCACTGTCGCCGCCACCTATCGGGCGCAGAAAGAAGCGCAAGCCAAAGGGTCCCCCGCCAAACCCCAGGCCATGCCCAATAACGTCAGCGTCACCGCCCAGGACTGGCACTGGATCAAAGACGACAACGGCCGCCCCGTCGTCGAAGTCCGCGCCCGTAACTTCGAGCAAAAATCCGATCCCGTCCGCGTCG
Organism: Acidobacteriota bacterium; assembly: GCA_031412835.1. GTDB lineage: Bacteria > Acidobacteriota > Terriglobia > Bryobacterales > Bryobacteraceae. The sequence continues at coordinate 5,469 of JANODS010001101.1, forward strand.
ACCTCGAAAAAGTCGAGCTCAAAATCTTCCACAAGGACGGCGCCGCTTTCGACCTCGTTAAAAGCGAACACGCCGAACTCAAAATGGAGGAAAGCACCCTCTACTCCGCCGGCGAAGTCGAAATCACCATGGGCCTCTCCGCCGAACCCAAAACCTCCAACCGCCTCGTCAAAATCAAAACCTCGGGCGTAACTTTCGAAACTCAATCCGGCAAAGCCACCACCGACCAAGCCGC
>JANODS010001102.1:0-3951 GCA_031412835.1 Acidobacteriota bacterium
GAGATCTCCGCCGCCAGCGCCGAGCAGCAAACCGGGGCTGAACAGATCAATACGGCGCTCCAGCAGCTCCAGTCCGTCATCCAACAGAATGCAAGCGGTTCCGAAGAGATGGCCGCCACCAGCGAAGAGCTCTCGTCGCAAGCCGAACAAATGCTCGCCTCGGTCGATCAGTTCCAGGTCAGCGAAAACGACGATGTGGAATCCTCCATCCAACGACTTGATCGGGCGGTGACTTCCCGCCCTGCTCCACAGGCGCGTTCGGCGCCCGTTCGGGCCGCCATCGTGCGGCCAACGCGGGCTTCGCCACCCCCACCGCCCCTGCGCCGCCCTGCCGCCGCCGCTCCCCGACCTGCGGCCCAGACTCGCAAAGGCGGTGTCACCCTCGATCTGCTTTCCGGTCCCGACGACATGGATCAGCAGTACAAGCGCTACTAAGCCGCCGCCCCCAATTCCTACTTGGAGCCCCTCATGGAAACCACAATGTCTGTCGCTACCTTAGTCGGCGTGCAGCCCTACCTTACCTTCAAACTCGGGGTCGAGGTCTTTGCCCTCGAAGTCAGTAAGGTGCGGGAAGTGCTTGATTTCACCACCATCACGAAGATTCCTCGCACTCCCGATTTCCTGCGCGGAGTCATCAACCTCCGCGGCAGTGTGGTCCCCGTTGTCGACCTTCGCCTGGGCTTTGGGCTCGACTCGGTCGAACCCACCGTCAACACTTGCATCATCGTCGTCGAAGTGGCCATGAATGGCGAAACCATAACGGTCGGAGCCCTGTGCGACGCCGTTGAAGAGGTCATCGATATCGATGCCGCGCAGATCCAGCCTCCCCCTCGCCTCGGTTCGGCCATTCAAACAGATTTCATTCAGGGAATGGGGCAGCGCGATAACGGATTCCTCATGATCCTTAATATCGACAGGGTTTTTTCCTCTGCCGATGTCTCGCAGTTGGCGCAGGCCACCAAGTAGTAAAGTCATGGCACACCCGTTTATGCGTACGGCTCCCCCTCGGTCGGTTGCGCCCGCCGAACTCGCTCTCGGGGACGGACTGTCCCCGATTGACCCTGCTGACTTCGCTCGTCTCCGAACCCTGATCGAAGATCGTTGTGGGATCCAACTGCCCGACAGCAAGCGCCCCATGGTGGAAGCCCGACTTCGGAAGAGGCTTCTCCAACTCGGCCTATCGTCGTTCGCCGACTATTGGCGGCTCGTGTTCGATCCGGCTCGTCAAGCTTCCGAACTCGTTCCCCTGACAGACACCCTGACGACGAATAAAACCGATTTTCTGCGCGAACCGGCTCATTTTTCGCTTCTCGAACGCACGGTCTTGCCCGCCCTCTATGCGGCCGGCGCGGGCCGTCGTACTCCCTTGCGTGTTTGGAGCGCCGCCGCCTCGACCGGCGAAGAACCCTACACCCTCGCCATGGTCCTGGCGCAATGGGGCCGGACCCAGCGTTCCTTTGACTTCACGATCCTCGGCACCGACATCTCGACGCGCGTCCTCGCCCAGGCTCGCGCGGCCACCTACGACGAACAAGCCATCGCGCCCCTCGAAGACTCGTGGCGCCGCGCCTATCTGCTGCGCGCTCGCTCCAGCACCGCACCCGCTCCGTTCCGGATCGCCCCGGAGCTTCGCGCCCGCGTTCAGTTCGGCCAACTGAACCTCATGGACGCTGACTACGGCCTCCCCCATCCGTTCCACATCATCTTCTGCCGTAACGTGCTGATCTATTTCAATCGCGAGACGCAAGCCGCGGTCACCTCGAAGCTTACAAGGAACCTCGACCCCGCGGGCTACCTCTTTGTCGGCCATTCCGAGTCGCTGCAGAACTTCGGCGATATCCTCACCCCTCTCGCTCCCAGCGCCTATCGGCTAAACGGCAGCCACGGAGAGTCCCCAGGATGACCCGCCACTTCCTCCATCCCGGCGCCGTTCGGTTTTCCAGTTCCCCGGAACTCGTTGAAACCATCCTTGGTTCCTGCGTCTCTATCATTCTCCGGGATCCGGTCTCCGGCCTCGCCGCCATCTCCCACTGTGTCCTGCCCGATTCTCCGGTCGGGGTCGCCGAAGAAGAACACTTCCGTTACTGCGACACCGCCATACCTGCTATGCTCGTCCGGTTTTCCGACCGTCAAATCCCGGTCAGTCGGATTGAAGTAAAACTCTTTGGCGGTGCGGAAGTGCTACCCGGGGTGGAGCGCCCCGCCGCCGGGCCGACCGTTGGAGCGCTTAACTCAAGCCGCGCCCTGACGGTTCTCGCTTCGTTCGGCCTAAGCCCAAGCGCACAGAAAATCGCCGGTACCGTCGGGCTTCATTTGATCTTCGATACCGCCAAAGGTGACGTCTGGGTCCGACCTCTCGCCACGTTTACTCCCATCGCCAAGGAACAACACGCATGAAACCTCCGGTCTCGGTCCTAATCGTGGATGACTCGGCGCTGGTCCGCGGAGCGCTCTCGGAGATTCTCTCCTCCGATCCTCGTCTCTCGGTCCTCCCTCCCGCCGCCGACCCTTTCGTCGCCGCTGCCCGCATTCAGGAGCGAATCCCCGACGTGATTGTTCTCGACGTCGAGATGCCCCGCATGGATGGCATTACCTTTCTCAAGCGGCTCATGGCCCAGCATCCCATTCCGGTCGTCCTTTGTTCCGGCGCGGCGGAGAGCGGATCCCGCATCGCCCTCGAAGCGCTTGACGCCGGGGCTGTCGAGGTTATGGCCAAACCCCGGATAGGAACGAGGCAGTACTTCGAAGAATCGCGCGACACGATCTGCGATATCGTCTACGCCGCCTCGCAAGTGCCGGTCAGTACACGAAAGGCCGTTCCCGTCGCAGCGAAACTCAACGCCGACGCCGTGCTCGCCAAGACGCGTTCGACCCGTGTGGCCGCCCTCACTGATCCCATCTTCGTCGTCGGTGCCTCCACCGGCGGTACCGACGCGTTGGTTACGCTACTCGGCGGCCTCCCCCCTGATCTGCCGGGCATGGTCATCGTCCAGCACATGCCGGAGTTCTTCACCGCCTCCTTCGCGGAACGGCTTGATCGTCTTTCCGCGCTGTCGGTGAAAGAGGCCGAGGCCGGCGACGAGATCAAGCACGGCCAAGTGCTCCTCGCTCGCGGGAATCGCCATCTCGTGCTCCTCCGCAAACAAAATCGTTACGTCGTCGATCTCCTCGATGGGCCACCCGTCTCCCGCCATCGGCCCTCGGTCGACGTTCTATTCCGCTCCGCCGCGCAGCAGGCCGGGCGCAACGCGGTCGGCGTGATCCTTACCGGGATGGGCGACGATGGTGCCGCCGGTATGCTCGAACTCAAACAGGCTGGGGCGCACACTTTTGCCCAGGACAAAGATTCCTGCGTTGTGTTTGGAATGCCCAACGAAGCCATCAAACGGGGCGGCGTCGAACGGATTTTGCCCCTCAATCGGATCGCGCCCGCCCTCATCCAACTAGCCCGGGAGTTGAAATCATGAGCCGCCCAACCGTTACCGCCCCCCCGGAGTTGACCCTGCCGACCGTCGCCGAACTGCTTGCCCGGTTTCGCGCCGCCCCCTCCGGCCTTCACCTTGACCTGCGCGCCACCACCACGATCGATCTAGCCGCGCTCCAGTTGCTGCTCGCCGCCGCTGGCGAAGACCGCCTCCTCGTGACGCAGGCCGCGAACCTCCCCCTCCATCACGTATGTCTCGCCGCCGGGATCGATCCGGCCATTTTCCGCTCAGGAGACTCCGATGTCTAAAACGATCCTCGCCGTGGACGATTCCACCAGCATGCGTCAACTCGTCGGCTTCACCCTGCGGGGTGCCGGCTACACCGTCATTGAAGCCTCCGACGGGCAAGACGCCCTCGATAAGCTCAAGGTTCCGATCAGCCTCGTGCTCACCGATCTCAACATGCCCCGTCTCGACGGCCTCGGACTCACCCGCGCGATCCGCGCCACGACCGACTATCGCTACA
>JANODS010001103.1:0-1327 GCA_031412835.1 Acidobacteriota bacterium
CCCACGGCCTGCCCCGGGTCGATCAACAGAGGAAACGGAAAGTTGAATTTATCGACAAACTTCTGATGGCTCCCCGCCCCCTGCGAGTTAACCCCAAAGACCGCCATCCCCGCGAACGCCCCCCAAGAATCCCGAATCTCACATAGCTGTTTCGTGCAGATTATCGTATCGTCCCCCGGGTACCAAACCAGCAAGACCTCCCGCCCCCGCAGCGCCGAAAGCGTAACGATCCGCCCCTGCTCATCGGCCAAAGTAAAATCCGGAGCCACGGTCCCCGCCGCCAGCGGATCCGAAAACAACCACGAAACGAGTGCCATACTAATACTCTATTGCGATGCCCGACTCTGCATGGAAGCCCATAGAGAAACTCTCCGAGCGAGGCGGGAGCCAAGCGTTCTATGACGCTTGGCGCTCAGCCAAAAGTCGGCTTGAACTCGACGAATTCAATCATCGCCTGATCCGTCGCCATAGTATCGAAACCGGAATTTTGGAACGACTCTACGACTTGGATCGAGGGACCACGGAAGCTCTCGTTGCCACTGGTTTCCGCGAAGATCTCGTCTCTCGCTCGAGTACTAACATCGAGCCCGGCCAATTAATCGACATACTGCGCGATCACGAGGCGGCCGCTCAACTAGTTGTAGACGGCGTAGCAAGCAGGCGGCCCCTAACCAAGGGCTTCGTGCACGAACTCCAGGCCATTGTGACCCGGCATCAGAGCAGTACCACCGCAATCGACGGCTTGGGACGACGATTCGAGATTCCGCTCCTCAAGGGAAAATTTAAGGAACAACCCAACAATCCCAAACGCCCCGACGGGTCCGTCCATGCCTACTGTCCGCCCCTTCATGTCGAAGCTGAAGTGGATAACTTACTAACCTGGCTCGCGGAATACTCTAACGAGGATCCGGTCTTGGTTGCGGCCTGGTTTCACCACCGTTTCACCCAGATCCACCCTTACCAGGACGGCAATGGACGTGTCGCTCGGGCCCTAACTACCCTGGTTCTCCTCCGCGCCGGTCTACTCCCCCTGGTCATCGACCGCGACCTCAGAACCGAATACATCGCCGCCCTCGAATCGGCCGATCAATCCAATCTCACGCCCCTTGCGGAGTTGTTTTCGCGCCTCCAGCGAAAAGCAATCCTCCAGGCCCTCAGTGTCGAACCCACAGGACCTCTCACTTCCACTTCCGACGTCATCGGTGCCCTTACCGCCAAACTCGAGAAGCGCAATTCTACCGAGCTTTCAGCGCTACGCAGAGCGAACTCAATCGCCGAGGAACTGAGAGAAATCGCCGAAAAGACTGTGGCGCGTTCCCTCGCCGGC
>JANODS010001104.1:0-2478 GCA_031412835.1 Acidobacteriota bacterium
CGGGGCTTTTGTCATCGAAGACTTTCCAATATTGCTCGGTGAAGATGGGTACTTTGAGCGGATCGCGGGTCAACATTTCGAGTTGAAAGAGCATTTTGGGATCTTTCCTTTGGAAGCGGGCGACGATGCCGGCGAGGTCGAGGTGGCCGTCGCCGAAGGGTACTTCCGAGAGGAGGATTCCGTCCGCGTAGAAATCGACTCCGATGTCCTTGAAACTGACGAAGATGGTGTACGGTGCCAGGGTGTCAATGGTCTGTTGCGGGGTTTCGATGAGGGAGACGTTGTTGACGAGATCGAGGGCGACGCCGACGTATTCGCTGCTGGTGGAGCGGACCCAGCCGGCGAGTTCGTCGCTGCGCCAGCCTTTGTGGTTTTCGATGGCGAGGCGGAGTTTGTATTTGCGCAAGATGGGCTCGGCGAGGCGGACGCCGGCTTTGCAGGCGGCGTCGAAGGTGTGGAACTCCGCGGCGCTTTTGAACTGTTCGTAGCGGCGGCCGGAGAAGGGATCATGGACGCATTCGACGCGGCCGCCCATTTCGGCGCAGGCTTTGACGGAGGCCTCGTACTTGGGGAGGTCGGCTTCGGTGCGGGGGGTGCGGACGAGGATGACGAGGCGCATATCGTACTTTTCGATTTGGCCGCGGAGCTTGGCTAGCGCGGTCGGATTGAGATCGGCTGGGAGGGTGGTGTGGGCGTTTCCCAAACCCTTCTCGTTCGCGTATTCCACGATGTCCCAGTCCTTGCCCATGGCCCGTGCGCGGGTGGTAAGGCCTGGCCCGGCGGTCCCTAAAAACCTGAGCCGCTTTGGCTGCGCTGCCATGATCCCGGCTGCCGCCGCCGTTCCCAGGAGAGTTCTTCGTGTCATGCAGTCGATACCTTATCATGCCGGGCAGGGTGGCTGAAGGATTCGACTTGGGGGCCAGCGGCGGTTTCGGCGGTGCGCTCGTCTGAGAATTGGGTTCGTTTTATCGATTTTTAAGCGACGGGATACGGCGGTTGCGATGAATTTCGCGCTCTTTGGTGGGCGATGCTGAAGTAACGGGAACAGTGGGAGGTGTCTTGGGACAGGCGATGGGATAGTGGGGGCCTCGGCGAAAGAAGGTGAGAGACCCTTGCGTCGCCGAGGGGATTGGGACGAATGAGACTAATCGTGGCTTCGTTGCTTGTCGTGGGATTTTACTGCCATATCCACGTCAACAAGACGAGGGTGATCCGGAACACACGACAGGGAGAAGTCGCCCCTCAAACAACTCCGGAGCCATATACTGCGGCGTCCCCATCACCGTCCCCTCGGTCGTCAACACCTGCGTCAGCGTCGCCTCCGTCGGCCCCACCGTCCCCACCGCCGCCTTCGCCAACCCAAAGTCCAACACCTTCACCCCATCCCGCCTCACCATGATGTTCCGCGGCTTCACATCCCGATGCGTCAACCCCCGCCCGATGCGCCCGATCCAAAGCATCCGCCAACTGCCCCGCCCAAACCAACGCCTGCGCCAGCGGCACCGCCCCTTTCTCAATCCGCGCCGCCAGCGTCTCCCCCTCCACCAGCTCCATCACCATATAGCCCGGACCGATATCGAAAAGCGTGCAAATATGCGGATGGTTCAACGAAGCCACCGCCCGAGCCTCCCGCTCAAACCGCGCCCCCGCCTCGGGACGCTGCGCAATATGCTCCGGCAGCACCTTCACCGCCACGGTCCGCTCCAGCCGCGTATCCCGCGCCCGATACACCTCCCCCATCCCTCCCGCCCCAATCGGCGAGACGATCTCATAAGGTCCGAATTTGTCACCTGGCAATAGCGGCATCGAGAAACAGTACCCCAGTCTATCGGATCGCAACCCGAGTCTGCCCCTACGCGATGACTTCCAATATTGACTGGGCCGCGCCGCTTCGGCAAGATAGAACCATGAACCGTGACGAAATCCTCCGCGCCCTGCGCTCCCGCGAGCAAGAACTCCGCGCCGAAGGTGTCGTCAGCGTTTCGCTCTTCGGCTCTACTGCCAGGAATGAGCCGCATCCCGGCGACGTCGACCTCGCCGTCCGCCTCGACGCTAGTTTTTCTCACGGAGGCTTTCACTATTTCGGTCGCCTCGAAGATCTGGAACTCCAATTTTCCCAACTGCTCGGCTCGAAGGTAGATGTCGTCGAAGAGCCCGTCCGGAAAGAACGCTTGCAACAAGAAATTGACCGGGATCGTGCCCTTGCCTTCTGAACGGCCTGCCAGGCGACTCGAAGATATCAAAACCAACGCGGAAGCCATTTTGCGCTACACGGTCGGATTGGATGAGCTCGCGTTTGAGGAAAATCGCTTAGTTTACGATGCGGTCGAACGCTGTCTGGAACGAATCAGCGAGGCGGCCGCCAAGCTGGGTGAATTGGCACCGGTACTCATCCCGGATCAGCCATGGCGCGATATCCGTGCGCTTGGAAATCGCCTTCGTCACGAGTATGACGACATCAGCCAAGTGAGGCTCTGG
>JANODS010001105.1:0-4030 GCA_031412835.1 Acidobacteriota bacterium
CCATCCAGGAGTTCTGGCTCGCCAGAGCCACCACCCGGCCCGACCTCAACCTCGACGCCGACTTCGAAGCCTGGTCCAATCTCACCATCTCCCCCATCTCCTACCGGACCAGCAAAGGCGCCCCCGGTCACGAACACCTACCTCGAGGTCGCCCTCGAACTCCTCGCCTACGGAGCCCATCACCCGCCAAGCCGGCCTCGAACCGCCCCGAGAACGCCCCCAATCTTCATGACCGCCCAAGGTCGACCGACGAGATTCCGGCCACTCCCAACACGCAACTCAAGATCGAAATCCATTCAAACCCCAATAGCTACTGCAAAATATCACTTTGGCCCTCCCCGTGCTCATGCAATACCCACAGCAAGCTGTAACCACCATCACGGAGAACAAGTATGAAGAGAGCAGTCAGTATTCTTTCCCTATCCGCCGCCCTATTCCTCGGCAGTTGTACCCAACAGCCCGCCGCCCCCGGACCCGCCGGACCGGCAGGCCAGGCCGGACAGACAGGCCAAGCAGGCCAAGCAGGACAAGCTGGTCAGACCGGCGATCCCGGCCAAGCCGCCCCCTGTCCCGCCGGACAGCATCGCGCCACCTCCGAAGCCGGGAAGCCGATTTGCGTAGTCGACTAAGATCGTCATGATTTTCCCCGGGGCGGTCGCCCATGCCGCCCCAACATCCCGCCTCAACCAAAATTGACATAAGCTAAGGCGATGCGGCTTCTCTTCCTCCTCGCCACCACCCTCTCCGCCCAACAGATCATGTTCCCCCCCGTCCGCGGCACCCGCGAGATGGTCGGTGCCGCTAATAACTTCGAAGTCGAAGCCGGATTCCGGCTCCTCACCTCCGGCGGCAACGCCGTTGACGCCGGCGTCGCCTCCACCCTCACGGCCGCCGTCACCGAGCAGGCCCGATTCGGCCTCGGCGGCGAAATGCCTCTCATCATCACCATGAAAGGCAAGCCCCCGATCGTCATCTCCGGCGTCGGCACCGCCCCCAAACTCGCCACCGTCGACTACTACTCCAAGCGCACCGCCGAGCCCTGGGAGGACCCCACCCGCCTCTCTCCCATCCCTGGCGAAGGGATCCGCGCCGCCATCCTCCCCGGCGTCTTCGACGGCCTCATGCTCGCCCTTCAAAAATACGGCACAAAGTCCTTCGCCGAAGTCGCCCAACCTGCCATCGAATACGCCGAAGGCTTCCCGCTAGGCGAAGAGTTCGCCAACTTCATCAAAAACGGCGAACGCCTGCTCAGTACCTGGCCCACCTCCAAGGCCTTCTTCATGCCCAACGGCACCCCGCCCCCCCGCGGCCAAATCCTGCGCCTCCCGGCGTTAGCCAAAACCCTCCGCGAACTCGTCGCCGCCGAAAAGAAACAGCGCGGCAACCGAACCAAAAAGCTCCAAGCGGTCCGCGACTACTTCTATCGAGGCCCCATCGCCCAAAAAATCGCGACCTTCTCCGAAGCCAACGGAGGCCTTATCCGCCTCGAGGACATGAAGGCATTCCAAGCTGTCGAAGACACCCCTCGAACCACCACCTACCGCGGCTACACCATTGTCAAACCCGGCTTCTGGACCCAGGGCCCCGTCATGTTGCAAGCCCTCAACATCCTCGAAGGCTACGATCTCAAGGCCATGGGCCACAACAGCCCGGCGTTCCTCCATGCCCAGGTCGAAGCCGTTAAACTAGCCTTCGCGGACCGCGACGCCCACTACGGAGACCCCAAGTTCGCCAAAATCAACGAAGCCACCCTCCTTTCGAAGGATTACGCCGCCACTCGCCGCAAGCTCATCAACCCCGACAAAGCCGACATGGAATCCCGCGCCGGACCCGTCGCCACCGAGCACAACGCCGTCCAGGACACCACCTGCGTCAACGTCGTCGACAAGCAGGGCAACGCCTTCAATGCGACGCCCTCCGGTGCCTGGCTCCCCAGCGTCATCGCCGGCGACACCGGCATCCCCCTCTCGACGCGCCTCCAGAGCTTCGTCACGACGAAAGGACACGCCAACGAACTAGCCCCCGGCAAGCGCCCCCGCGTCACCCTCAGCCCCACGACCGTTCTCAAACCAGACGGCAGCCTGCACCTCATCATGTCCACCCCCGGCGGCGACAACCAAGATCAAGCCATGCTCCAAGTTCTGGTCAACATCATCGACTTCGGCATGTCCCCCCAGGAGGCCGTGGAGGCCCCCCGCTTCCAAACCGAACACTTCTATTCGAGCTTCGCCCAGCACGAATTCGTCCCCGGCCGTCTCCGCGTCGAAGGCCGCGTCGCCAAACCCGTTCTCGACGCCCTCCGCGCCAAAGGCCACCTCGTCACGGCGTCTGGAGATTGGTCCAACGGCAGCGCCCCCACCGTCATCCTGCTCCATGACGGAGTCCTCGACGGAGGAGCCGACCCCCGTCGTCTGCGTTTCATTTTCGGCCGCTAGCTTCGCCCAGCAGCGCCAAAATATCGAGTTGCTCAGCCTTCCCGTCATCTGCCCAGCCAATTTCGCCGCCGTCGAACCGTTTTTTGTTGCGCATTTCCGGATCCGCCCCGTGGTCAAGCATAGTCCGCACCTCCCCTGCGCAACGGGTTCGCACGGCGCGGTGCAAAGGAGTGGCCCCGGCCTCGATCAAACGAATGATGGTAGCCGCCTGCGCCGCCGGGTCCCAACGATCAGAACCAAGGCTCCCGAACGCCGCCGATTCTTCGCGCGAACGTGGGCCCCCGCTTACAGCAATCGGTCCGCCATCTTCTGGCGATACGCTGCCGTCGCGAAACGCAGCGGGGTATCCCCGGCATAAATGTAGTGCCCGATCTCTTCCCGGAAGGACCCGCGAAGCTCCGGCTCCTGACGAGTTGCTCCTTCGGAGAAGCCTGCAGTGGCAAGTCCCACGGAAGTCTCCATGATTTGAGAAAACAGCGGGTCAGCATTGGCGACATTTGCATCGACAAGTCTTCGCACCTCCTGATCCGAATTCCCCGGTTTCGTATTTCTAGCCACGAAATTTAGCATGCCACGCGGATAGAAGCCAATCGATGTGCCGAACTCCGCGACGCTTTCCGAATTGGTGTGCGTTCCCACGCCCACTTCGATTCATCCCTTCCCCCCGATTTAGCGGGAACAAACTCAGTAACAGGAGCGTACAAAGTCCTAAGGAATTATTCACAATGGACCCCACGATCGCTGCGCGACCAGAAGGCCTCGAACGCCGCCACTCAATTTTGATGATGATGAGCGCGCTCGGGTTTTGCGTACTCGTATTGGTTGCTATTTTCCGGCCAGGGCTAGCGGTCAGCGCCCAAGCAAAGGTTGACCCGAAGAGCAGCCTGACGCTCTCGGAACTCGTCATCGTTGATAACGGCGGTAGGGTTCGCCTTCGGCTCGGCGGCAATTTGCCCGACGCAGTCAGCCTTGAAGGAAAAACGAAACCGCGACGACAACAAGCCGCCGGAATTCTTCTCTATGACGCAACCGGCATCGAAAGAAGCGGCTACGTGACTCTGGAGCCCTCTGGCAACGTTGCTTTAACTCTGGATTCACGCACGTCTCAAGTGGCGACCTTCGTCGCGGGCCCGGATAAATCGGGGACCAGTGCGCTCCAACTCTTTACAACCGGTAGCGCCGTCGAATTGCGCAATGACGGCGACGGGCCCAGTATTCACGCCGTTCGACGGAAACAGGTCGTCTTTCATCAGCCTCCGGTCGAAAACCCAAAGGGCACCGAAATGTGTCGAGCCCTCCAGGATGCGAAGAAGCAGGCGACTCTGGCCCAACTCCTCGACTTCTGCCGAACCCGAACGTCAGAGGATGCTTGCCAAGCATGCCTCGTCAATTGAGCCGCGTCGTTTCTCGCCGATGTTGCAACATCACCGACCTATTTTTTAGCAACCAAAACCGCTTCCAAGTGCGGAACCTCTTCCTCCCGGTGCCCCCCCTCCGTGTGCCGAAACCGCTTCTTCAAAAAACCCAACCAATTATCCGCATACAACTCCCTCCCCACCACGTCCCGCACTCATCCACCACAACCACCCCGCGAC
>JANODS010001106.1:0-2589 GCA_031412835.1 Acidobacteriota bacterium
ACGCATGGACCAGGAAGCCACCGTCAACGCCGACGCCCCCGGCGTCTCCGACGACGGCTCCGGCACCGCCGCCGTCATGGAACTCGCCCGCGTCATGAGCCAGTTCGAATTCGAAAAAACCATCGTCTTCGTCGCCTTCGCGGGCGAAGAATACGGCCTCCTCGGCGCCAACGAATACGCCAAACGCGCCAAAGCAGAAAAAACCATCATCGACGCCGTCCTCAACAACGACATCATCGGCAACGACACCGCCGGCAACGGCCGCGCCGCCAACTCCTCCGTCCGCCTATTCTCGGAAGATCCCATCGATTCGCCCTCCCGCACCCTCGCCCGCTACGTCAAGGAAGTCGGCGAACGCTACGTCCCCTCCATGACCGTCAACGCCGTCTTCCGCGCCGACCGCTTCGGTCGCGGCGGCGACCACACCCCCTTTGATCGCTCCGGCTATCCCGCCGTCCGCTTCACGACGCCCAGCGAGTTCTACGCCAACCAACACACCGCCTCCGATACGTTCGCCAACGCCTCACCGCCATACACCGCCCGCGTCACCCAAGTCAACGGTGCCGTCGCCGCCGCCCTCGCCTGGGCCCCGCCCGCCCCGGATATCACCACCAAGACCCGCTCCGTCATAAGCGGCGACGACACCGAAGGCCCCAGCCTCAGCCGCGGCAGAACCGGCTACGACGCCCTCCTCAAGTGGAAGGAAGTCGGCGACATCACCGACCTCGCCGGCTTCTCCATCGTCCGCCGAGATTCCACCGCCCCCTTCTGGGAGAAGGAGCAGTGGGTCGGCATCGGCAAGGAATTCCGCCTCGTCGACGTCTCCATCGATGACATCGTCCTCGGCGTCAAAGCGGTCGACCGCGAAGGCAACGAAAGCCCCGTCTCGGTTTACCGTATCGTGCCGCGCAAGCTACCCTAGGGTCATGCTTTCACGCCGCGATTTTGCCAGCCTCGCCGCCGCGCTGTGGGCTGAAGCCGTTGCTTCGGCCCAACAGCACCACCACGATCTCGCCCCCCAAGTCGCGGCCGCCACGCCCGTCTTCTTCACCGCGAAGGAGCGCGCCACCCTCGATCAACTCACCGCCCTCATCATTCCCGCCGACGAACGCAGCGGAGGTGCCCTCGCCGCCGGGGTCACCCAATACATCGAAACCGTCGTTTTCCACGCGCAAAAGCCCCTCCAAACCGCTTGGCAAAGCGGCCTCCGGCCCTACATCGGAGCCACCGATCCTACGGCCATGCTCACTGCCGCTGCCGTCAACGAGTTCCGCCCCCGCACCCCCGCCGAACGATTTTTCGTCATGCTCAAAGACGCCTGCGTCGACGGCTTCTACACCTCCCGCGAAGGCATCACCAAGGAACTCGGCTACAAGGGCTACACCTTCCTCCGCGAGTTCCCTGGCGCTAAACCCGCCGACCTACAGCCTCCTCCCGGCTACCAACCCTTGCTCAGGCAGAGGAGCTAACCCATGGCCAAAATCTACGACGTTTGCATCATCGGTTCCGGCGCCGCCGGCGGTATGACCGGCCACGTGCTCACCCAAGCCGGCCTCGATGTCGCCATGCTCGAAGCCGGCCCCAAACGCGACCCCTCCGAACTCCCCGTCCATCGCCTCCGCCGCTGGAACCTCCCCAAACGCGGCCTCCGCGGCGACTACTTCCAGGAATACCTCGAAGAATCGAAGTTCCTCATCGATGATAAAAAGGAGCCCTACGGCTGGGTCGGCGACGATTATTTCCAGTTCGTCCGCGTCCGCGCCGTCGGCGGCAAAAGCCTCTTCTGGGCCGGCGTCACCCCCCGCCTCGGCGTTGAAGAGTTCCAACCCCTCGACGATCACGATACTCGCTGGCCCATCTCCTACGCCGACATCGCCCCCTGGTACGACAAGGTCGAAGCCCTCATCGGCGTCTCGTCTTCCGGCAAGCCCCTCGGCGCCTTCCCCCTCAACAACGGCCTCCCCGCGCTGAACCCGAAGGTCGCCGAACTCGAGTTCGCGAAGGTCGCCGGCAAGCTCGGCAAAGGCCTCGAGATGATCCCCATTCCCAAGGCCATCTTAACGAAGGATCACAACGGTCGCCCCGCCTGCCACTACTGCGGTCCCTGCTGGGTCGGCTGCGACAGCGGCTCCAAATTCGATTCCCTCCGCGTCTTCGTCAACGCCGCTGAAAAGACTGGCAAGCTCACGTTGATGCCCGGCTCCCGCGTCCGTTCAATCGAACTCGACAAGGAAGGCCGCGCCCGTAAAGTGCACTATTACGACGTCGCCAACAAGACCTGGAAGGAGCTCGAAGCCAAGCAGTTCGTCATGGCCGCCGGCTGCGTTGAGTCCGCCCACATTCTCCTCAACTCAAAGATTGCGAACTCGTCCGGCCTAGTCGGGCGTTATCTCTCTGAGCACATGTATGCGTCCATCGGCGGCCATCTCCCCCAGTTGACCGGCCGCCCGGTGACCAACGAGGACGGCAACGGAGCCCACAGCTTCATCCCCGATCTCACAAAAAACTGGCGAGGCAAAAAGTTCCTCCGCGGCTATCAAATCTTCCCCGGCGGCAGCACCGGCGAAACGACGTTTGCGGGCAAATCAC